>JAWVEW010000022.1:0-3982 GCA_033856495.1 Miltoncostaeaceae bacterium
GAACCCCTACACGGTCGGCTCGGCGGTGCTGGCCGACGCCGGCGGCCGGCCCGTGCTCGAGCTGCGCAGCGCCCTGCCGGCCGCGTCGCGCTCGTCGGTGACGGTGGTGCCGGGCACCGCGCCGGGGAGCTTTCGGCTCGACCTGTCGAACTCCGCCCGCGTGAACCAGATCACGAGCCCGTGCGGACCCCCGAAACCGGCGCCGGCCGCGAGCTACGACAACCTCACGATGCGTCGTGGGGACCCCTCGTACGCGGTCGATGCGGTGAACGCCGCCTTCGGCGCCTCCCCCATGCTGGCGACGGCGCGCGACGCGCGGGCCGACCCCACGGTCGACGCGCAGCCTGCCCTCGGCACGTTCGCGTTCCGCTCGCTGCCGTACGTCCACCCGGTGCACACCGGCCAGATCACGTTCCCGCTGGCCCGCTTCGTCCGGCTGGTGCGCGAGCGGCCCGAGCTGGCGTCGGTGCCCCGTTACGCTCGGGCGGCCGACCGCTACCTGGAGGCGGCGCAGCAGGCGGTGGCCGTCCACGATCCCGACTGGCGGATCACCGCCGACGGGCAGGGCTCCTACGCCTTCCCGAGGGGTGCGCCGGTCCGCTTCGACGGCGCCGACGCGCCGCTCAACCAGTCGCTCGCCATGGGCCGGACGCTCTACGAGCTGGCGCTGGTCACGGGGCGGCCCGACTACGCCGCCAAGGTGGTCGCGCTGGCCCGGTCCTTCCGCGGCGACCTCGTGCCCGACCCGCGCGGGTCCTACGTCTGGAGCTACGCCTGGCGCCGCAGCGCGGTCTTCCTGGGATGGACGCTGGCGAACCGCCCCTCCGATCACACGCTCTGGTTCGACGGCTTCCGATCGGCCGAGGACACGGGGCATGGATGGATCGACGTGGCGTTCGCCGTCGCCACCCTGAGCCGTCCGGTGGGGCCGCCGGTCTTCACCGAGAGCGACATTGCGGCGCTCGCCGCCACCTTCACCCGCAACCTGGCGACGGTGGACCCGTCCGGGGCGCCGACGGTCTGGGACCACGTCGACGGAACGGGCTGCGTCGGCGTGTACGACGCCATCGCCGCCGCCTGGATGCCCCTCGCTGCCTGGGACCCCGCGGTGTTCGACCTCTCGCCCGCGGTGTTCGACCTCTCGCTCGCGGTCTTCGACGCCCGCCAGCCGCCCCCCTCGGCAGCGGCGATCTTCGGATGCGCCAACCTCGTCCGCTTCGCCGCCGGGGGGCCCCTGCCGTAGGCGTGCGAGGACCGATGAGTCGGCGCCCCCTTGCGTGGTCTTCACGTGCGCCCACTCACCGGCAGGTTCACGAAGATCTGGGACCTCCGGACGAGCGTCGAGTTCTTCACGACACTCGGATTCACGTTCGACCCGCGCTTCACCGACAAGGCAACCTGCATGATCGTCAGCGACAGGCATTCGTGATGCTGCAGGTCCAGGACCGGTTCCTGGACGTCACGAGCAGGGCGCTCTGCGATGCGGCGACGCAGATCGAGGCCATCATCGCCGTGTCCGCCGACAGCCGCGATCAGGTCGACCAGCTGGCCGACACGGCGCTCGCGGCCGGCGGTCAGCCGGCGAACCAGCCGATGGGCCACGGCCTCATGTACGGGCGCAGCTTCCCGGATCCGGACGGCCACCTCTGGGAGGTGATCTGGATGGATCCGAGCGCCCTGCAGTAGCGAGCCCCGGGTCGTCCGGTCAGGTGGCTCGACGTCCCCGCCGAGGTCGCGGCTGCCGGCGCCGGCGTGAGGCTGTCGCCGCAGCTGCGACGCGAGGCTGGTCTGTCATGCCACGTTGGCGTGCCATCGTGGTATGACAGATCTCCGCGCGGTGTCGCCACTTGGCCATGGATCAGCTCGTGGCGCGTGTTGGTCAATTGGCCGCGACATGAACGGTCAATTGGCCACAGGCCATTGTGGCCTGCCAACGGGACGACGCCAGTCGCCCCGGAGCGCAGCAGGTCGATCGCGACGGCGACCCTCCACGCCACCTCGACCGAGGAGTTGACGAGGATCGCCGGGTGGGTGCACGACGCCTACTTCGACTGGCGCCGGATCGAGCTCGACGCCGGTGCCGGCGTGGTGATGCCGATCATCGAGGCGCCCTTCGTTGCGCCCCTGGTGACCGTCCGGCACGCCCGCGGGCTGGAGATCGGCCGGGGGGGGCGTGACGACCCCCAGTTGCTGGGCATCGTCTCGCCCCGCGGATGGGCGGAGCAGCTCGGCCGCTCAGCCCGCCAGCGCGCGCTCCATGATCAGGTCGCCCATCTCGCGCGTGCCCAGCTCCCCGCCCAGGTCGCGGGTGCGGGCGCCGGCGTCGAGCGCCGCCGCCACCGCCGCCTCGATCCGGGCGGCAAGCTCCGGGGCGTCGAGCGAGTAGCGCAGCATCATCGCCGCCGACAGGACGGTGGCGATCGGGTTGGCCAGGCCTCGGCCGGCGATGTCCGGAGCGGAGCCGTGCACCGGCTCGTAGAGGCCGGGGCCGCCGGCGCCGAGGCTGGCCGAGGGGAGCATCCCGATCGAGCCGGTCAGCATCGCCGCCTCGTCGCTGAGGATGTCGCCGAACATGTTCTCGGTCAGGATCACGTCGAAGTCGGCCGGCCGGTTGACGAGCTGCATGGCGGCGTTGTCCACGAGCATGTGATCGAGCGCCACGGCGGGGTGGCCTGCCGCCACCGCGGTGACCTCCTCCCGCCACAGCCGCGAGGTCTCGAGGATGTTCGCCTTGTCCACGGAGGTGACCCGGCCCCGGCGCTCCCCGGCCGCCGCGAACGCGCGCTCGGCCTCGCGGCGGATCTCCTCCCGGCTGTAGTCGCAGGTGTCGCGGGCGCTGTCGCCGTCGCGCACGCTCTCGCCGAAGTAGATGCCGCCCGTGAGCTCGCGCACCACGAGCAGGTCGGTGCCGGCGATGCGCTCCCTTCGCAGCGGGCTGGCGTCGTAGAGGGCCGGCCACGGTCGCACCGGACGCAGGTTGGCGAAGAGGCCGAGGCCCGCCCGCAGCGCCAGGAGCGCCTGCTCGGGCCGGGGCGCGCTCGGATCGGTGGTGTCCCAGCGCGGTCCGCCCACGGCGCCGAGCAGCACCGCGTCGGCGGCCCGGCAGGCCTCCAGCACGCCCTCCGGGAGCGGCTTGCCCACCGCGTCGATCGCGCAGCCGCCGACCAGGTGCTCCTCCCATTTGATCTCGAGACCCGCCGCCGGCGCCAGCGCGTCGAGCAGCCGTCGGGCCTCCGCGATCACCTCGGGGCCGATGCCGTCGCCGGGCAGCAGCGCCACCCGGACCCGTCGCCGCCCCTGGGTCACGCCCGCCCCGCCTCCTCGAGCGCCCAACCCACGTCGCTGATCGAGAGCAGGCCGACCAGCCGGTCGCCGTCCAGCACCAGGGCGCGGCCCGGCTCCACGACCAGGAGGTGGGCGACCGCGGCCTCCAGAGGGTCGTCCTCACCCACCACGGGCGCGCTGTCGAGCGGGATCATCAGGTCGCCGACCCGGTACTCGTCCCAGTGGCGCCGGGGCACGGCGAGCACGCGCGGCAGCGACACGATCCCGACGGGGCGCCCGTCCGCCAGCACCGGGTAGCTGGCGAAGCGGCTGGGCCAGGCCTGGTCCACGAACTTGCCCAGGCTGAGGTCCGGCGTCGTCGTCACCGGCTCGCGGACCATCACGTCGCGCACGCGC
Organism: Miltoncostaeaceae bacterium; assembly: GCA_033856495.1. GTDB lineage: Bacteria > Actinomycetota > Thermoleophilia > Miltoncostaeales > Miltoncostaeaceae > JAWVEW01. The sequence continues at coordinate 3,682 of JAWVEW010000022.1, forward strand.
ATCCCGGCGAGCGAGCGAGGCGGCGCCTCGACCTTTCGCCGGCCGGGAGCGCCCGGGACCTGCGCGAGCGCCAACTCCGTCCGGGCCGCGTGCAGCAGGAAGAAGCCGACGATCGCGAGCGAGAGGCCGTTGTATCCGCGGTACGTGATGAACAGGAAGACCCCGGCCCCAATCATCAGATACCCGAAGGCGAGCCCCGCCTTTCCCGCGATGCGAGTGGCCCAACCGAAGTCGTTGCGCCAATGCCAGAGCAGCGACCGCAACACACGGCCGCCGTCGAGCGGCAGCGCCGGCAGCAGGT
>JAWVEW010000023.1:0-3702 GCA_033856495.1 Miltoncostaeaceae bacterium
CCGAGCGGCCCCCGCTTGTCCCAGATCGAGTTCGAGACGCCGAGCCGGCCGAGGTCGTGCACGATGCCCGCGCGGCGCAGCGTGCGCACGGCGTCCTCGGACAGCCCGAGCTGCGGCCCGGTCGCGGCGGCGAGATCGGCGACCGCCCGCGCATGGCCCAGGGTGTACGGCGACTTCAGGTCGACGAAGTTCGCGACCGCCAGCAGCGCGGCGTCGAACCGCTCCGAAGAGAGCACGACCGCCAGCGCCGGCTCCGCCTCGATCACCGCATCCCAGGTCCCGACCGCGTCGAGGCCCGACAGGATCAGGTCCGCCTCCGCGCACAGGAGCTGCGCCAGCCCGGGGTCGAACTGCTTCCCGGCGCGCTTGCGGGCGAGCATCCTCGCCGCCTCGACCCCGCCGACGCGGTGCGCGACCTCGACGAACTCCGCGAGCTGGGCGATTCTCGCAGCGACCGGCACCTCGGTTCCCTTGAGCCCGCCCGGCCACCCCCGCCCGTCCCACTGCTCGTACGCGGCGCCCACCGCCTGGAGCACACCGTCGGGCAGCCCGAGTTGCTCGGCGAGGGTCCGCGCCATGGCGGCGTGGTGGGCGACCATTCCGTCCAGATCGCGGCGGCCGGTGAGGGCGAACTCGAGCCCGACCCGGAACCGGTGCAGCGGCGGGTTGCCGGAGCCGACCAGCCGCATCGCCGCCGCCGCCGCCCGCAGGCTCCTGAACTCGTGGTCGTACTTCGTGGACTTCAGCGCGATGTCGTCGCCGAACCATTTCGCCTGCTCGTGCGCGTCCGCGTGGCAGCCGACGTTGATGAGGAGGGCGGTGTAGTAGACGGCGCCCCGCTCCTGGTCGTCGAGCCCCACCCGCTCCGCGAGCCGCAGCGCGATCAGGCACTGGCGGAGCACGTGCTCCATCGGCTGTCCGAAGCCGAGGTCGACGCCCAGCGAGAGCGCGGCGACGAGCTCGGCCAACCGAACCTGCCCGCGATCAGGCTCGCTCGACACAGGCCGAGCCTATCCCGGCTGGCGGAGCCGAGGAAGATGAGGCGAACGCCCCATGCCCCCAGGGCCGGCTCGACCTAGTCTGGTGGCGTACTCGCCGGCAGCGGACGAAGGAGACGAGGGCGATGCCGAAGGTCTCGAAGGAGAGCGCGCAGGTGGACGACCACGGCCCGGTGCTGGACGCGCACGGGGAGATGCACGGCTACACGATCAACTTCCTGACGTTCAAGCAGGACATCGACGGGACGCCCATGCTCAGAGGGCTGCCGGACGACCGCTGTCAGTGCCCTCACTGGGGGTACGTGTTCAAGGGCAGGGTGACATTCCGCTTCGCGGACCACGACGAGGTCTTCGAGGCCGGCGACGCCTTCTATCTGCCGCCCGGCCACATTCCGATTCACGATGCCGGCAGCGAGTACGTCCAGTTCAGCCCCACCGAGGAGCTGCGCGAGGTCTCGGCGACGATCATGAGGAACATGCAGGCGATGCAGGGCGCCTGACCCGGCGCCGCTACCGCGGCCCGGCGGGCGGGGCGAGCGCGTGCAGCAGCTCGAGCGCCCGCCCCGGCGATGCGTGCGGATCGGAGTCGGGCGAGGCGATCCGGGGGTCGTGAGCCCGGCCAAGCGGTGGCGCTCGACGGCCGACCACGATCGGCGGGCGCGGCCGCTGCGGTCGACACCGCCGTCAGGCAGCGCAGGCACTCGTCCATCCGCGCTCCGCGCGGACGGAAGGGGACGCCGACGGCCTGGTGCTCGTCCCCGGGACCAGCCCAGCCCCACGCCGAGCACGAGCCCGCCGCCCGAACGACCTCGAGCGTGGCGGGTTGCTTGGGCCAGGAGGAGCCCAGCTTCACCCCGGCTCCGCTCGTGCGTGCTGTTGCCCCGGCGGGAACACCATGGACCTACCGCGTGCCGTGGTCGGGCGGCTGCCGCGACCCGCCGGCGCTCCACCGCCGCAGCAGGCGATTGACGACGGCGAAGGCCAGCGCGTGCTGGACTCGCATGAAGAGCAGGAGCATGGAGCGCTGCCAGGCCGGCATCTCCGGGTACAGGCGGTCGATGCCCTCGCGCAGGCTGCGAGGACCGGGTCGCCTCGGGTCGGCAGCGTGCCGCTGGTCGTCCATCACCTTGCACGGTAGCGCCGGCGTGCTGAACCCGAGGCCGAGACGCCTGGCGCAGCAGGCCCACGTGACGTATGTAGGCCGCCTCCACTCTTCGGCGATCAGCTTTAGTGGTGGGCGCGGGAGTGGAGGTAACGCGCTGCGCCCCGATCGACCGCCGGTTGGCGCGCCCAGAGGGGAGGCTTCGATGCGGGTCGTGATCGTGGGCGGCGGGATGGCCGGGCTGGTGCTGGCGCGCGGGCTGCTGCACCGCGGCATGGCCCCGACCGTGCTGGAGCGGATGCCGGCGTCGGTGGTGGTGGAGGGGCCGATCATGCTGCCCTTCCAGGCCTACGACGCCCTGGAGGAGTTGGGGCTGCTGGACGGGATCCGCGCCGCCGGCCGCGACGTCCCGCCGGTCCGAAACGGCGAGCCGGTGGCGATCGGGGCGGCGCGCCAGTACGTGCTGGAGCGTCTGCGCGAGGGGCTGGACGTGCTCTGGGAGCAGGAGGTCGTCGACCTGATCCGCACCGGCGACCGGGTGAGCGGGGTTCTCGTGCGCGGGCCGCAGGGCGAGCGCGAGATCGCGGCGGACATCGTGGTCGGCGCCGACGGCGCGCACTCCCGGGTGCGCGAGCTGGCCGGCATCGAGGCGACCCTGAAGGTCTCGGACACGGCCTTCGTCGGGTTCCGCAGCCCGGTGCGCTCGGAGGAGGCCTTCCTGATCGCCTTCACCAGCGACGGACGCCAGCTGACGCTGCTCGACTGGCCGGGCGGCAGCGCCGGCGGCTGGCAGATCGAGCGCCCCGAGGGGGGCGAGCAGGCCGCGCTTGCGCCGGGCGTCGAGGCGTTCAAGGAGGCCTACCTGCGGCTGCTGCCGGGCGCCGCGGCGGCGATCGCGCCGGTCACCACGCTCCGCTACCGCGAGGTGACCGAGGTCAGCTGCGAGACGTGGTGGCGCCCCGGCGTGACCCTGATCGGCGAGGCGCTGCACGCAATGAACCCGGAGGCGGGCATCGGCGCCGGCCTTGGTATGGCCGACGCGCAGGCGCTGGCGATCGCGATCGGCCAGAACCGGGACGACCCGGACCGCGCGCTGGCCGAGTACGAGCGCTGGCGCCGGCCGGCGGTGGCCCCGTACCTGGCGATCGGCTCGAAGGGCGTTCGGGTGGTGCGCGGCGGCGAGCTGCGCGATGAGGAGCGCTGGCCGCCGGCGACCTGAGCCCCGCCGCAAGGGGGGCGGCTGGCGCCGTGAGCGAGGTTCACGTCGCCGCGGGGGAGGGATCGCGCGGACGGCCTCGCCCGCCCCTGATCGGGATAACCCGAGGCCGAACCATGGGGCGCGCTCGGCCGGGGCCGTTGGGCGCGCTCCATGGGCCGTGACTCCGCTCCTCCTGCGGTCGGAGCAGGCACCGAAGCCCTCCCGGGGCCCCCGGGTTCATCGGACCTTGCGCCCGTGCCCGCCTCGGACCGCTGGGATGCGGACGACCCGTGGGGCGCCCGGCTGTGCCGCGGATGATGATGCTGTCCCCGGGCGTCATCAGCACCTCCTCGTCGGCGACCAGGCAGATCTCGCCGATGATGCAGGTGATGCGGTCGAGCCTG
>JAWVEW010000024.1:0-4975 GCA_033856495.1 Miltoncostaeaceae bacterium
CCCGATAGAGCTCGGGGCGCCAGCTGGCGCTCTTGCCGCAGCGGCGCGCCCCCTTCGGCCGCTTGCGTGCAGCCACGCGCTGGCGCTCACGGCGGACCGCATCGAGCGCGGTGTTGGCGCCGCGCACCAGATGGAAGCGGTCGCAGACGATCCGCGCCTGGGGAAGCTCGGCCCAGATCGCCTGACGGTAGGCCTCGTAGGGATCGATCGAGACGACTTCGATCGCCAGGCGGGCCTCCTCGCCCAGCCCGCGCAGGTAGCGGGCGACAACCTTCTGGCTGCGCCCATCCAGCACCTCGACCACCCGCCGGCGGTCCAGGTCGGACACGACGGTGGCAAGCTCGCGCCCGCGGCGATGGGCCTCATCGAAGGAGATCCGGCGCAGGCCCGTCGCCGGAACGACCGCCACCAGCGCCAGCGCGCGAGCCACCTGATAGCGGCTCGTTCCCTCCTCGCGCGCAATCTCGGCGTGGGCGCCGCCCACCGCGGCGCGTGCGGCCAGCCGCGCACGCAGGCGCGCGCTCACCCGCTGGCGGCTGGGAAGCGCCGGATGGCGCTCGGTGTGGGTGCGTCCGCAGCCGCGGCAGCGGTAGCGGCGCTTTCGCCAGCGAAGGGATGTCTGGCGGCCGCCAACCGGCAGGTCCTGGACCCCGACGAGCGGCCGCTCCTTGATATCCAGCGCCGCGCCACCGCAGTGGGGACAGCGATCGGGGTGCTCGATCGCTTCCACGTCCACCTCGAGCCCGCCGTCGTCGTGCTCGCGCACGCCCGTGACCCGCAGCCCGACCAGCCCGAGGGCTCGGGTAAGTTCGCCCGGCATCCACCGTCCCTCCTGGCTCCGCGACCTTGAACACCGCGAAGCCTGAGAGGGGCGGCGGATGCCTTCCGCCTACGCCCTCATCCCCGCTCGTTCAGCAAGACCCCCGTTTTCCACCGTTGACAACAGTCGCGCGCCTCACCGGGGATTCCTTGGCCGCGAGCTCCTGAGGAGACGGCACGTCGTCGGTCTCACGTCGACACCGGCCTCAGCCTATGTCGATGGTCCCGCCAGGGCCTATCGGACGGGCTCCAACCTCAACGCATGGAAATCGACGATTATGTCGCGGCCGACGAGTAGACCGCGTGCGACCGGTAGTTCGCGGGCTCCCACGAGGGCGCTGCTACCGTCAGAGGGTGCCGCTCAGAGTCCATCGCGTCGGCGCCGTCCTCGTTGCTCTAATCGCGGCAGCCCTGTCGCTCGCCGGCGTAGCGTCGAGGGCAGCTGCGCTCGGCGCCCAGCGCATCGGCTCCGCCGGCAACGGCCCGGGGCAGTTCTCGTCGGCCAACCAGATCATCCTCGACACTGCCGGCGACGTCTGGGCGCTCGACACGGGGAGCGGGCGTGTCCAGGAGTTCGACCCCTCCGGGGCGCTACTGGCCTCCTGGCAGGGCGCGGGCCACTCCCACATCACCGTGGACGAACTCGGGAACGTGTACGTGAGCCAGTACACGCCGACCGGGACGCCCCCGTCCATGGTCTTCCGGTACGACCGGTCGGGAACGCTCCTCGCGAGCTGGCAGGTGGAGAGCCCCATGCTGTCGACGACGGGGCTGCAGATCGCCGCCGCTCCCGGCGGCGGCGTGTACACGCGGGGATTCGACCACGTGTACCGCTTCGACCCCGCGGGGGGGCTCGTGACGTCATGGACGGCGAGCGGCAACGGCGGGATCGCGGGGGGCCTGACGGTCGCCCCCGACGGCACCGTGCTCGTGGGAACCATGTCCGGGGTCACCCGGTACGGTCCGACCGGCGACGCGCTGGGGAACCTCCCCGCGGGCCCGGCCTCCGCACAGTTCTCCGGCGCCCGCGACCTGGCGACCGACCAGGCGGGGAACGTCTACGTCGAGTCCCTGATGGGCGTCGGGTTGCAGGCGTTCGGCCCGGACGGCACGTACCTGGGCTCGCTCCCGGACGGCAGCGTCAGCACGGGATCGTTCGCGGTGCGCGCCTCCACCCTCTACGTGTTCCGGGCCGCCAGCCCCGGTGACAGGGCGATCCTGAAGATCGACACGAGCGTGCCGGTCGCCGCGGTGGCCGCCGACCGGACGCTCGCGCTCACGGGCGAGCCCGTCCGACTCGACGCCTCGGCGTCCTACGTGCCCTTCGCCGCACTCACGCGCTTCGAGTGGGACCTCGACGGCGACGGCACCTTCGAGACCGACACCGGCGCCACGCCCCAGGCGACCGCGACCTACGCCACGGCCGGCGTCCGGGTCCCGGCCGTGCGCATCACCGCGCCCGGCGGCCGCACCGCCACGGCGTCCGCGCAGCCGGTGGACATCCGGCTCGCGCCGCCGCCGGGGGCCGTTGGGGTGTCGATCGACGCCGGCGCCCAGTTCACGAACACGCCGCACGTGACGCTGCGGCTGGTCTGGCATCCCGACGACACCGCGGCCGTCATCTCGAACGACGGCGGCTTCGCCAACGCGCGCACCGTCCCGGTCGCCGCCGAGATCCCGTGGACGCTCGAGTCCTCGGGACCCGAGCGGCTCCCGAAGACCGTCTACGTCCGCCTGGTGAACGCGGGGACGGTGTCCGACCAGACCTATCAGGACGACATCATCCTCGACCAGACGCCCCCGATCGTAGAGCGCGCCGCGCTGCTGCCCGAGCCGGCCGCGGTCGGCGTCCAGCTCGCCGCCGAGCGGACCGCGCGCGTGCGGGTCGCGGCCCGGGACGCGCTCTCCGGTGTTGCGGGCCTGCAGTTCGCTGCCGACGCCCGCCGGCCCGGCCGGCTCATTCGCTTCCGGGCGGTGACGGCCGTCGCGACGCCACCGCTGCTCATGCGCGTCCGGGACGGGGCGGGCAACCTGTCGCCATGGCGGCGCGTGGCCGGGGTGCCAGACCGTACGGCCCCCGCGCTCTCGGGTCTGCGCGCAGCGCGCGTCCGCGGGCGAGGCGTGCTCTCGTTCGCGCTGTCGGAGCCGGCGCTCGCCGAGGGCATCCTGTCCCGAGTCGGCGCGGGTGCCTCGGCGGCGCGTCTGCTCCCGCGCCAGAGCCTGCCGGGCGGAGCCGCCCACATCACAGTCGGCGCGCTGACGCCTGGGCGCTACCGGCTGCAGCTAGTACTGCGGGACGGCGCCGGCAACCGGCGCGCACTTTCGCGGACACTGCGCGTGCGCTGAGCGGATCTACGGGCTCGGTCTACCGGTGTCTGCTACGCGCTTTAAACCATCGGGGGCTGGCGGCGCTCGTCATTATCCGCTCGGACGGCAAGCGCCAGCACGACGGGAGCGGCGCGCGCGGGAGCGGGTGGCGGCCTCGACTCGAGGCGCTCCGGTGCGCGGTTAGCGATCGCGAAGGGATGGACAGCGCCGTTGAGCAGTGACGAGTTGCGTGTGCTGGTCGAGGAGCAGGCGGCGTTGCGGCGGGTCGCGATGCTCGTGGCGCGCGGGGGGCCGCCGGAGGAGCTGTTCGCGGTGGTCACCGAGGAGGCCGGGAAGATGCTCGGCAGGCACCTCGCCGGGATGGCCCGCTACGAGAGCAATGACACTGTGACGGTCTTGGCTACCTGGGCCGCCGAAGGCGAGCACCCATTGATTCCGGGTCCGTGGCCGCTCGAAGGCGGAGACCTCGCATCGACGATCTCGATGACGGGCCGACCGGTCCGGATCGACGACTACCACGGCGTTCCCGGGCGCATCGCCGCGTTCGTTCGAGACGAGCTCGGGATCGGCTCCTCGGTCGGCAGCCCGATCGTCGTCGAGGGGCGGTTGTGGGGCGCCCTGTTCGTCCACTCGAAGCAGACTCACCAGCCGCTCCCCCGAGACACCGAATCGCGTCTCACGGGCTTCACGGAGCTCGTCGCCACGGCGATCGCGAACGCGGAGAGCCGCGCCGAGCTGATGGCCTCGCGCGCGCGCGTCGTCGCCGCGGCCGATGAGACGCGGAGGCGGATCGAGCGCGACCTGCACGACGGGATCCAGCAGCGGCTCGTCTCGCTCGGGTTGGAGCTGCGTGCGGCGCAGGCGACGGTGCCCCCGCAGCTCGGCGAGCTCGAGGGCGCGTTGTCGCGCGTTGTCGAGGGGCTGGCGAGCGTGTCTGACGAGCTGCAGGAGATCTCGCGCGGGATTCATCCCCCGATCCTGTCCACTGGGGGTCTGGAGCCGGCGCTCAGAGCGCTGTGCCGCCGTTCGGCGGTACCGGTCGAGCTCGACCTGCACGCCGAGCGACGGCTGCCAGAGCGAGTCGAGGTCGCGGCGTACTACGTGGTCTCAGAGGCGTTGACCAACGTCGCCAAGCACGCGCAGGCATCCGTTGTGCACGTCGAACTCGACACGCACGACGCGATCCTGCAGTTGGCGATCTGCGACGACGGGATCGGGGGAGCCGACCCCGCCCAGGGGTCCGGACTCGTCGGGCTCAGCGATCGCGTCGAGGCGCTCGGCGGCACGCTCGAAGTAACAAGCCCCGTCGGCAACGGCACAGCCCTGCTCATCGAGATCCCAGTCGAGGGCCGGCCTCGTAACACGGTCGATCATTGAGGTCGTCCATTCGGGCGGCCGCAGGCCGCCCTTGAGGAGGTAAGGAAAAGTCTCAACGGCGTTCCACTCCAGAGCCGCCGCGCAGAGTCCTGCACCCGAGCAGCTAGCCGGGGCGGGGAGGTCGGCACGAGACCGCTCCTCCGGAGCAGCCGTTCGACTGGACACACGGCGAGGGCCGCGCACGCCGCGCTCCCCCCTCAGGCTGGGGCCTCCAGTCCGCTCGCGGCGGGGCCATCGAGGGCGCGGGCAGGGTCTCGGGGACGATGCGCACCCGTCCCTGGCGTCTGCCTCCGCATCGGTCTTACAAAATCGCAGCTTGGACGCATCTGTGTCCGCTGATCTGGGTTGTCGAAGTAGTAGGCGGAGGGGCGCTCCGAGGCCTGCGTACGGACCGTCGCCCGCGTGCGCGAACTCGACGCGCGAGGGCAACTGGCGCTCAGTGGGCGGGATG
>JAWVEW010000025.1:0-4141 GCA_033856495.1 Miltoncostaeaceae bacterium
CGCGCGGGTGCCGAGCATCCGCTCGCGCCAGTCCGCCTTGCCCTTGTGGTAGGGCGAGGACGAGAGGCAGCAGATCAGGTCGAGCCTGCCGGCCGCGAGATCGCCGGCCACCGGCTCCGAGTACCAGATGTCCTCGCAGATCGCGACGCCGACGCGCGCGCCGAGCACGTCGAGGACGATCGGCCGGTCGCCGGCGCTGAAGTAGCGCGCCTCGTCGAAGACGCCGTAGTTGGGGAGGAACCGCTTGCGGTAGACGGCCTGCACGCGGCCGCCCGCGACGAGGGCCGCGCTGTTGTAGATGTCGCCGCCGGGGCCGCTCCACTCCGGGAAGCCGACCAGGGCCGCGCCGCGGGTCACCCCCAGCGCCAGCTCGTCCAGCGCCGCGCGCGAGGCCGCCGCGAAGTCGGGCCGCAGCAGCAGGTCCTCCGGCGGGTAGCCCGAGATCGCAAGCTCCGGCACGAGCGTGACCGCGGCCCCCGCACCGGCCGCGCGCTCGATCGCGTCACCGATCCGCTGGGCGTTGCCGCGGATGTCCCCGACGACGGTGTTCAGCTGTGCAAGCGCGATCCGCAACCCGTCGGCGACCCCCCGCTGGAACCGTGTTGCCTGCCCGTTCGGGTGCGGCGCGGTAGGCTTCGGCCGCACACGATACGCCGCAACGCGCGTATCGGCTCTCCAAGAGTGGCAGAGACGAAAGGAGGACGACGTGGCCGACGAGGGGTTGCCGCCGCAGCGGCGCCAGGCCAGCGCGAGCCGCAACGTCGCCCCCCAGCAGGCCGCTCAGGACGCCGAGCGGCGGCTGGGCAAGCCCTGCTACCACGTCGGCCAGCGGGTGCAGGGCCTTTTCGCCTGCATCACCTGCCAGTTCCGCATCCGAAACCGCGCCGTGCTGCCGGCGTGCCCGGACTGCGGCGAGCTGATCTGGGCCTACATGGAGACCGGTCCGCGACCGGTGCCCGAGGGCGAGCCGGAGCTCCCGGCCGGCGAGGCCGCTCCGACCGCGCGCGTCGAGGAGGGCGTGAAGCTGGCGCCGACGACGGCGCCGGTGACGGTGCAGGAGAACGTCAAGCTGGACCTTCCCTAGTGCCCACGGTGGCCTCCCGCGCCATCCGGCTGCTCGTGGGAGCCGCGCTCGCGGCCGCCCTCGGCGCGATCCCGGCCGCGAGCGCCGCCCCGCCCATCGCGGCACCGCGGCCGCCTGTCGGGATCCCGGTCGCCGCCCTTGGGGCGCGCGTCGACGCCCAGCCCGCCGCGGCCGGCCTGCTGGCGGCCCAGGGCAGCGGCATCGTGTCGCTGCAGGGCAAGCTGATCGCCTACGGGCGGATCCTCGGCCCGGGCCTCATCGTGATCCGGGACCCGGGCGGCGACGCCGTCGTGCGGGTGAACGGCCGCCTCCGGCGCATTCCGCGCAGCGGCGTGCTGCGGGTGTCGCTGGCATCCGTGGACGCGGACGGCAGCCCCTTCTACATCTACGACCCCAGCGGGCTCCAGCTCCGGATCATGGCCGTCGTGATGGACGTCGCCGCCGCCGGCCACGGCCGGGCGACCCTCGACGGCGACGGCAACTACTCGGTGAACGCGTCCCAGACGACCCAGAGCTGGGCCGACGCGCAGGAGCCGCTCGAGCTCCAGGCCACCTCCCCCTCCTAGGAGGGGCCCCGCCGGCGCCCCGCCCCGGGGACGTTTTGCCGCCCACGCGCCGGGTAAGCCGCCCCCGCCTTCCGACGGCCATTGACGCGTCGCCCACCGGGGGGAGCGAGAGCCCGAGGCTGATGCGCCGGCCGAGATCCGGCCGACGGCGGGAGTCCCGGGGGGCAACCGAGTCCGCGGGGGCGACTGTGCGCTCCCGGTTGGGAGGAGCCATGGGGCAGGACGACGCCACCCGAACGCAGAACGCCAACGGCCAGGTGGAGGACGGGGCGCTGGCAGAGGTCGGCGAGGGGCTGGCCACGACGGCGCAGCAGGTTCGCCGGACAGCGGCCGCGTTGTCCAGGAGCGGCCGGGTCGGCCCGGGCGACGCCGCGCGGGGCGCCGCCGAGGCGATCGACCGCGCGGGGGCGGCGGCCGCGGGCGCGGCACGGGGCATCCGCCGCGCCGGCGAGGCTGTCCGAGCGCGGCGGTGGGCGGTCGTGGCGGTGGGGGGAGCGCTGGGGGCCGGCGTCGCCGGCCTGCTGGGCCGGGCGCTCGCGCGCCGCCGCCGTGCGGGGCAGCCGCAGCTCGAGTGGGGGGAGGCCCTCGAGAGGATCTGGAGCACGGCGAGCGGGCCCGGCGGATCGGCCGGCAGGGGGTAGGCGGGGCCGCGACCCGGGCGCGGCGGCAGGCTCGCGACCTGGAGACGGGGGCGCCAAGCACTGGACGCAGCGTCCAGTCGGCTCGCCGGCATGTTCGGACTCCCGCGCCGTACCGCATCGGCCGACGCGCTCCTATCCTCCCTCGCGGTAGGCGGCCGTCCGTCGGCCGGACTCGGAGAGGGGGATGCTCGTGGCGATCGATCTCGCAGTGACCGTCCAGCGGGCCCCGTCGACGCGGCAGCGGCGCCGGACGTCCCGCGGCGCCGGGCTCACGACCGCGCTGCCGCTTCCTCCCGACGACGCGGCCCTGCGCCGCCTGACCGCCTTGACCCGCGCCGAGGCCGGCGAGCTGGAGCCGGGGTCGTGGGTGCGGCAGCGGCTCGAGGCGAACGCGGCCACGCCCGACTGGCCGGAGCGGATGCTGCCCGAGCTCGTCGGGATGCGCGGCGCCGAGCGCCAGGACCCCGACCGCCTGTGGCCGGAGTGGGGCCCGTCGATGCTGTCCGACGACGAGGAGGCGGCGCTCCGCCGGCTCGGCAGGGCAATGCGCGCCGAGGCTGCCGAGCTGGTCCGCCAGGACTCGGCGGTCGGCGTCCGCCTGGAGGGCTGGGGGATCCGGCTCCTCCTGGAGGCTGGAGGCTCGTAGGACCCCAGCGCGCACCGAGAGTGTTAACAGGTCCCGAACAGCCCTCGCACAAGCTCTAACGCGGGGGCGGGGCCCGGCAACATCTGGGTGCCGCACCATCCGGGAGCACGCCTCGGCCACGGCCGGGCGCCGCCGCCCCGGAGGAGGACCCCACGCCCCGCCTCGCTCGCACGCTCGCCATCGCGGCAGCCATGCTCGCCGTCGCCAGCTCGCTCGCGGCAGCCGCTCCCGCCGTCGGCCCGGAGCCCTCCTGCCAGCCCTCGGAGACGCCCTCCGCCCAGCTGGTCGCCGCCGGAAACGGCACGATCACGCTGCAGGGCAAGGTGGTCGTCTTCGGCGTCATCCGCAGCGGACGGGGCGTCCTGAACGTGAGCGATTCGGCCGGCGACGCCGTGGTCACCGTCAAGGGGGAGCGCCAGGCGGTCCCGGCCGGCGGGCAGCTTCGCGTGCACCCCCGCCACAGCCGCTTCTACGTCGTGGGGACTTGCCTCAGCATCCGCATCCGCGGACAGCAGATGGTGATCGCCGCCGGCGTGAGCGGCCAGGCGGCAGTGCGCGGCGTGGGCGCGTACACGGTGAACGCCGGTCCCGGCCGGCGCTGGAGCCGCAGCACGAGCGCCGTCAGGCTCGTGGCGCCGGCCGCGTAGCGGATGCCCGCCCCTCCCTTCCCCGGTCATCGCCCGGGCCTCCGCCCCGCTCCGGCGATCGGGCGTCTCCTGGGCCGACCGTCGACGCGGGGCCGCGCGCACGTCTACGATCACTCCGTGGCCACCGGATCGAACGACCGCCAGCTCGTGCTGGTCGTGGAAGACGAGCCGAACATCGCCTCGTTCGCCCGCATGTACCTCGAGGCGGCGGGCTACAAGGTGACGGTCGCCGAGCGCGGCGACGAGGGCCTCAAGATCGCGGAGCAGCAGTCCCCGGCGCTCATCGTGCTGGACCTCATGCTCCCGGGCATCGACGGCTTCGAGTTCACGCGCCGGCTGCGCCAGAGCGCCACCACGCCGATCATCATGCTCACGGCACGCGACGACGCCGTGGACAAGGTGGTCGGCCTCGAGCTCGGCGCCGACGACTACCTCACCAAGCCCTTCAACCCCCGTGAGCTGGTCGCGCGCGTGCGCGCGGTGCTGCGGCGGACGGACGTCACGGCGGCGCGCCAGGCCGGACCCGAGGCGACGGTGTACGAGCTGCCCGAGCTGCG
>JAWVEW010000026.1:0-4994 GCA_033856495.1 Miltoncostaeaceae bacterium
GAGGCCGGCGTGCGCGCCGCCATCGGTCAGATCGTGCGCCAGGTCCGGAACGTCGCGGGCGAGGGGGCCACGCCGCAGCTCGTCGAGCGCGCGGGCGCGACCGACCTGATCATGCAGAGCATCGACCCCGCGGGGCCCAACGCCGGGCAGAACGTGACGAACGTCCGGCGGGTGCGCTACTGCCTCGACGCGTCCACCCCCGCCAGCGCGACCCTGTGGCAGGCGACCCAGAGCTGGACCACGGCCACCCCGCCGGCGGCGCCCACCACAACGGCGTGCCCGGGATCCGGCTGGCCGTCGACGATCGCGCTGGCGCGCAACATCACCAATCTCCGCGACGGCCTCAGCCGCCCGCTGTTCAGCTACGACAGCGCGACCCTGACCTCGATCACGAGGATCGCGCTGGCGGTCTGGCTCGACCCCACTCCCGGCACCGGCGCGGCCGAGCGCTCCCTGACGTCGGCGGTGTACCTGCGCAACCAGAACCGCGCGCCGACCGCATCCTTCACGGCGACGCCGATCGCCAACCACCACGTGATCCTCAACGGGGCGGGCTCGGACGACCCGGACGGCCAGTACCTGGCCTACGACTGGTACGCCGGCGGTGTCTTCATCGGCCGCGGCACGGTCCTCGACTACGCCGCGTCCGCGGCGGGTCAGCTGAGCATCACGCTCACCGTCACCGACACCGGCGGGCTGGCCGTCAGCGCCCCCGCGCAGCTCGTGAGCGTCCAGTGAGAGCGGTCCGGCAGCGGGGCGGGGAGGAGGGCTTCGCGCTGGTGACCGCCCTTCTGAGCATGGCGATCATGCTCCTGATGGGCTTCGCGATGATGAGCTACGTCGAGGGCCAGACGCGGGACGCGGGCCGGGAACAGCAGCGCGAGGCCGGGTTCACGATGGCCGAGTCCGCGCTCTCGGCGCAGGGTTTCGCGCTCTCGCGATCCTGGCCGGCGAGCTCCTCGACCGCCTACCCGGCAAGCTGCGGGCCGGCCTCGGGCGGGTCCACCTGCCCCAGCCCGACCGAGCTGGCGAAGGCCTACAGCGGCGCCGGCACCCCTTCCTGGGCGACGCGGGTGCGCGACAACGGCACGGGCTCGCCCCTGGAGTACACCGCCGCCGTGCTCGCCCAGCCGACCTGGGACGCCAACCACGACGGCGCGCTCTGGGTGCACGCCACGGCATCGGCCGCGTCCCGGCCGACGACCCTGGTGGCCCTCTACCAGCTCAACCCGCTCAGCAGCGCCTTCCCCCGCAACGTGGTCACGGCGGGGAGCTTCCAGACCGGCAACAACGGCAACAAGCTGATCGTCGACGCCAAGGGGGTCGCGGGCCAGCCGGCTCCGGTCGCCGTGCGGTGCACGAACCCCTCGGACAGCGCCTGTCTCGACTACCGGGACGTCCAGGTCGGCCCGGGCCCCCCGATCACCGGCTATCAGGGAGGGAACGCCGTCCCTCCGGACGCGCTCGCCGGGCTGCGCCTGCGCGCGCAGGTCTCTGGGACCTACACGGCCTCCGGATGCCCCGCGAATCCCAGCGGCGCGGTCGTGTTCATCGAGTTCGGCAACTGCTCCTACAACAACAGCGTCCCCGGACCCTGCTGCAACAGCGCCGGCTCGCCCGGCATCCTCGTCGTGGCCAACGGCGCCGTGTCCTTCAACGGGAACCTCACCTACTACGGCGTCGTCTACGCCGCGAACCTCCAGGCCTCGACCGGGCCGGTGATCACGATCGACGGCAACGCCCTGGTGCAGGGGGCGCTCGACGCGGACGGCGCAGGGAAGGTGGACGTGGGCGAGTCGAAGCTGAACCTCCTCTTCGATCCCGCGGGACTCGGCTACTCGTACTGGGGCGCTGCGGTCTTCGGAAAGAACACCTGGCGGCAGATCCCGTAGGGCGATGTAGGATCGGTCTCCCGGCGAGGCGTCGGGCGACCAGGTCGCGAGCGCCCGCGGCCGCCACGCGCTCGACCATCCCGAGGAGCGCGCAGATGAGACCCACCCTGCCGATCCGCCGCGTCGCCGTCATCGCAACCGGGCTCGGCGCCTGCCTGGGCGCGCCGGCGAGCATGGGCGCCGCCACGGTCGGCAACGTCTACACCGTGCCGCCGGCGAGCGCGCACGGCGACCCGGGGTACACCGTCAACCAGGCCGGCGGCGAGTACACGATCACCAACCCGGCGAGCACGACCGCCGAGCCCGTGGGCGTGGGCTGGGTCGCCACCTGGCCCGGCTGCTCGCTAACGGGCACCGAGCTCGCCTCGATCCAGTGGCGGGCACTGCGCCTGCACGACCTCCCGGGCGGCATGGAGCTGAGGGTGGATGTCGACGCGAAGCCGGCCTGGTCCGTGCTCGACTCGGATGTGCCGCTCGCCGTCGACGTCGCGGCGCCCGGGAAGGGCTACCAGGTGGCCTTCCCGCCGGGGACCTGCGGCCGCATCGACCTGCGACTCGCGCAGGCGGTGAGCCAGGTCGAGAGCGGACGGGTGTGGATCGTCCGCGATCCGACGGTGGCCATCCGCGACCTCGCCCCGCCGAGCGCCGCGATCACGCAGCTGAGCCCCGGGTGGGTCCGAGAGGACGCGACCCAGATCTCATGGCGGGCGGCCGACAACCTCGGAGACGACGGCATCGGCGAGCAGCGCGTGCTGGTTGCCGGCCAGCCGCTCTGGCGGGGCGCCGCCGGCGAGGGCGAGCACTCGCAGGCGCTGGACCTGCACGGGGTGGCCGACGGCGTGGTGCCGGTGGAGCTGGAGGTGGACGGCGACGGCACCCCCGGCGCGTCCGCGGCCGCCACGCTGATGATCGACCGGACGCCGCCGGTCGCCGCGATCGCCGCGGTCAAGACCGGCCCGGCCACGGCGGATCTCGTCGCCGGCGTCGTCGACGCCACCTCCGGGGTCAGCGGCTGGATCGTCTACGCGGACGTGCCCGGGTCGCCGGCGGTCGCCAGCAGCGCTGCGCCGGAGCTCCTGCACGGCGTGGACCTCTCCGGCCTGGTGGGGCCGGGCGGCCAGGTGCGCTTCCTGCTGCTGGCGGCCGACGTCGCGGGCAACATCAACCTGGCCAGCTCGGCCGCGGTCGCGCGCGACGCGCCCCCGGCGACGGGCGGCGGGAACCCGCCGCCGGCACCGGTTCCCAGTCCTCCGATCACCGCTCCCGCGGTCCCGGTTCCGTCCCTGGGCTCCATGCCGAACCTGGCCCGGGTCCGCTCCGTCGGGTTGACCTCGCCGCGTGCCGGGCGCCCGGCGCTCGTTCGGGGGGTCCGCGTGCCGGTCGTGCTGGCGCGCGGCCGGGGCGTGGTGGTGCTGCGGGGGCGCTTCGTGCACCCCGGCGGCCGCGGCCTGCGCGGAGCCAGCGTCTACCTCGTGGACCCCGCCGGGCAGGTGCGCGCGCAGGCGCTCACGGACCGTCGCGGCGCCTACGCGCTCAGGGTGCGGGCGCCGCGGCCCGGCGCCTGGACCGTGAGGGCACTCGGGCTGCCGCCGGCGACCGCACCGGTGATCGTGCGCCGAGGGTAGCCGCCCCGCCTCAGCCTGCCCCGGCCCGCTCCACGAGGCCCGGTGTGACGCCGGCGATCCCCGCCACCGTGACGGCGGCAAGCGCCAGGGCGTCCGGATCCGGAGGGAAGCGCCGGTTGGGCGCCGCCACCACGCTGAGGCCGGCCGCCCGTGCGGCCCTGATCCCGTTCGCCGAGTCCTCGACCGCGACGGCGCGCGAGGGATCGACGCCGAGCCGGGCGGCCGCCTCCAGATAGACGTCCGGCGCCGGCTTGCCGCGCGCGACCTCCTCCGAGGAGACGCTCGCCCGGAACGCCGGGGAGAGCCCGGAGCGCGCGAGCACGAGGTCGATCACGACGCGGTTCGAGGAGGAGGCGAGCCCCAGCGGCCAGCGCTCGGCGAGCGCGTGCACCGCCGCGACGGCTCCCGGCAGCAGCGGCAGCGACGCCCGGTAGCGCTCCAGCAGCCGACCCACGACCTCGCGGTCGATCTCGTCCGGCGCCAGGTCGACGCCCAGCGCGTCGCGCATGTGGCGCGACCATTCGCGCGGGCTCATGCCCATCATCGAGCGGGTCGCGTCCGGGGGCCACGGGACGCGCCGCTCGCGCGCGAGGTCCCTCCGGGCGGCGTCCCAGAGCTCCTCCGACTCGATGAGGACGCCGTCCAGATCCAGGATGACGGCATCGACCGCCACGCCGCTCCCTACCCGTCCAGCGCCGCCGCGGCCGTGGTGCGCCGCAGCGGCGGGGCGTCGAGCGGACAGTGGCTCGCCGTCTCGTGGGGCAGTGGCCCCAGCTCCGCGTTCCGGATGGTCGCGAACGCGAGCAGTCCGCCGGCCGCGCAGAGGGCGGCGCAGATCCAGCTGCCCGTGCGGAAGCCCTCGGCGAAGGCGGCCGGCACGCGGTAGTCGGCGCCCGAGATGCCCGCCAGCACCGGAATCAGCGCCACCGCGAACAGGCCGGCGATCCTCGCCACCGCGTTGTTGATCGCCGAGGACACCCCCGCGTGATCCTCGCCGCCGGCCGCCATCACGGTCGCGGTGAGCGGCGCGACCGTGGCGGAGAGGCCGAGCGCGAACACGAGCACGGCCGGGAGGACCTGGTTCACATAGCCCCCCGAGCCGTCGATCCGCGTGAGCAGCGCCAGGCCGACCCCCGCGACCACGGGGCCGACGGTCATCGGCAGCCTCGGGCCGATGCGCGAGGCGAGCCGGCCCATCCGCGCCGACAGCAGCAGCATCACCACGGTCAGGGGAAGGAGCGCGGCCCCTGCCTCCAGGGGGCTGTAGCCCGCCACCTGCTGCAGCTGGATCGGCAGGAGGAAGAGGGCGCCGGAAAGCGCCGCGTACACCACGAACGTCACCACGTTCGGCGCCGTGAAGCGCGGCTCGCGGAAGAGCTCGAGCGGCACCAGTGGATGGCCGCTGCGCTGCTCGACGGTGAGGAAGGCGCCGAACGCGAGCGTCCCGAGCACGCCGAGGGTGATCGGCACGGCGCTC
>JAWVEW010000027.1:0-11571 GCA_033856495.1 Miltoncostaeaceae bacterium
CGCAGGTTCGCCTCGCCGAGCGGGGGCCGGCCGGGCAGCACCGCGCCCGGCAGCGCCACCGCCACCGTCTGGCCGGCGGCGACGTTCGGCGCGCCGCAGACGATCTGGCGCGGCTCGCCGAGGCCGACGTCCACCCGGCAGACGCGAAGGCGGTCGGCGCCCGGGTGGGGCCCCACCTCCAGCACCCGGCCGATGCGGAAGGCGTCGAGGTTGCCGTTGAGGTCGGGCACGCCCCGGCGCTCGATCGCCTCGACGGTGGTGCCGGTGTCCGAGAGCCGCTCGGCGAGGGCCTCGGCGCCGAGCCCGTGATCCACGTAGTCGGCAAGCCAGCTGAGGGGCAGCCTCACGCGAACTGCTCCAGGAAGCGCAGGTCGTTCTCGAACAGCAGGCGCAGGTCGGGCACGCCGTGGCGGAGCAGCGCCAGGCGGTCGATGCCGGTGCCGAAGGCGAAGCCGGTCCAGCGCTCGGGGTCGTAGCCGACCGCCGCGAAGACGTTGGGGTCCACCATCCCGGCCCCGAGGAGCTCCAGCCAGCGCTCGCGCCCATCCCTGTCGACCCAGGAGACGTGGGCCTCCACGGAGGGCTCGGTGAACGGGAAGTAGTGGGGAACCAGGCGGATCTCGCGGTCCTTGCCCAGCACCTGGCGCACGAAGTGGATGAGCGTGCCCTTCAGGTGCGCCATCGTCAGCCCCTCGTCGACCGCCAGCCCCTCCACCTGGTGGAACATCGGGCTGTGGGTGGCGTCGACGTCGTCCCGGCGGTAGGTGGTCCCGGGGGCGATCATGTAGATCGGCGGCGAAGCGCTCTCCATCACGCGGACCTGCACCGGAGACGTCTGCGGGCGCAGCAGCCGGTCGGGATGGCCCTCGATGAAGAAGGTGTCGCTGGAAAAACGGGACGGGTGGCCCTCCGGCGCATTGAGGGCGTCGAAGTTGTGGTGGACGGTCTCGATCTCGGGGCCGTCCGCCACCTGGTAGCCCATGGCGATGAAGATCTCCTCGACCTCGCGCCGGAGCTGGGTGATGAGGTGCAGCGCGCCGAGCGGATGGGGGTCGCCGGGCAGCGTGACGTCGACCCGGTCGGCGGCCAGCCGCGCGCCGAGCGCCTCGGCCTCCAGCGCCTCCTGGCGGGCCGCCAGCGCGGCCTCGATCGCGCGGCGGGCGCGGTTCGCCGCGCCCCCGACCGGCCCCCGCTGCTCGGGCGGCAGCCTGCCGATGGACCCGAGGATGGTCGCGAGGCCGCTCCTGCGGCCGGTGTAGCGGACGCGCGCGTGCTCCAGCGCAGCGAGGTCGTCGGCCGCGGCGACCGCCGCCAGCGCCTCCTGCTCGAGCGCGGTGAGGTCGTCCTCTTCGGCCACGGGGCCGGAGGTTACAGCAACTACTGGGAGGGCTGACCGGAGGCCGTGCCGAAGCGGATCTCGACCGATCGGCGGCGCCCGACGGCGATCAGCTTGCGCTGGAAGGCCACCTCGTGGAGCCGCGCGTTGTGGACCAGCTCCCCGGCGCGGGTCGCCGGCTCCTGGAGGTGCTGGCGGACTGCGCGGGCCAGAAGCAGCGCCACCCGGCGCCGCAGATCCACCGCGACCACCAGCTCGCGGTGCACAGGGGCGAGATCCGCATCGCGCGGGCGGACGCGCCGCAGGTCGGCGCCCAGGCCCGCGAACGAGGAGGCCACCGCCATCAGGTCCCTGACCACGCCCGCGTCCTGCCGCTGGGGGATCTCCGCGCCGATCCGGCGCAGACGCTCGGAGATCGCGACGCCCCGCTCCACCAGGGGCCTCATCCTGTCCAGGTAGTCGTTGAGCGCCCGCTTCACGGGGCTCTGGCCGCAGCCGGCGAGGACGACGAGCGCGAGCGCGACCAGGACGAGCGCGCCGGCGAGCCGGCGCACCCCGCCGCGGCCGGGGCTGCCAGCCGGCACGCACGGAGATGATCGCGAGGTCTCGGCGCCGCGGCGGGCCATGCTCCCGACGGTACCGGATCGGACGAGCCACCCCGCCGATCCCGGGCGTATCGTTGGGCGGTGCCCGATTCGCAGTCCGGCGCCGCAGCCCCGCGCGCCTCCGCCGACGCCGACGCCCTCGGCGTCACGATCCGCCCCATCCGCGCCGCCGACTTCGCCACCGCGCGCGCGGTCGTCGACGACTGGTTCGGACGCCCGGTGGGCCTGGTGATGCACCGCCTCTTCTTCGAGGAGCTCGGCCCGTCGGGCGTCTGGTGCGAGCGCGAGGGCGCCCCGGTGGGCTTCCTCCTGGGGCTGGTGAGCGAGGCGGACCCGGAGCTCGCCTACATCCACTTCCACGCGGTCGACCCGGCCTGGCGCCGGCGCGGCGTGGGGCGGCTGCTCTACCGGGCCTTCTGCGAGCGCGCAGGGGCCCGGGGCTGCCGCCGCGCCCGCGCCCTGGCGGCGCCGACCAACGCGCGCAGCCTGCGATTCCACGAGGCGCTCGGCTTCGTGGGGCGTTTCTCGAGCCAGCACGTCGGTCCGGGGCAGGACCGGGTGGTGTTCGAGGCGGCGTTGCCGCTCGCACCCTGACGACCTCCGATCCGACCCCCCCGGCGCGGCAGGGAAGCGGCGGCCCGGGACGAAAGGGTCGGACGACGTGCCCACGCCGGAGGGAGATGGAGAGTCGCGATGAGCCAGACGTCCGTGGCCGTGAGGGAACACGAGTTGCTGACCACCGCGCAGGCCGCGCGGAGGGCCGGCGTCACGACGCCCGCGATCCGACGCGCGATCGCCATGGGCCGCCTCGACGCTCAGCGCGGCAAGGGCGGCGTCTGGCGGATCTCGCCGCCCGCCCTGCGCGCCTGGATGGGCGTCCGCTCGGGGGCGGCTCCGGTGCCGCGGCCGATTCCCGACGCGGCGCCGGACGACATCCTGCTGGTGAAGGACGAGCGGCCCTTCGTCCTCCACATGGGCTTCGACGGCTGGCGGGACATCGAGGACCGTCCGTCCGCCCAGCTCTCCCCCGGCCTGCACGCGGTGCGCCTGCGCCGGACCGAGATCAGCCAGCGCCGGCAGCTCAACTTCACCCGCTTCTACCCCGAGGAGGGCCGCTGGGAGGGCCACGACCACGTGGTCGCCCTGGGCGGGTAGGGACGAGCGCGCCGCCTCGGGGTGAGCGACCGGCTCCTCGAGGAGTCCCAACGGCAGCTGGACGGAACGCTGCCCGGCGTGCTGGGCATCGTGCTCGTGCGCGTCGAAGCGGGATCGGTGGACGCTCGCCTGCCGCTGCGCCAGGAGCTGCTGGCGCCCAACCGCTACGTGCACGCCGGCACCGTCGTGACCCTGGCCGACACCTCCTGCGGGATGGGGTGCGCGGCGTCGCTGCCCGCGGGCGTGGAGACGTTCACCACGATCGAGCTGAAGTCGAACTTCCTGCGCAGCGCGACTCCGGACCAGACGCTCGTGTGTGCGGCGCGGCTGGTGCACGGCGGGCGCACGACCCAGGTCTGGGACGCCACGGTCGCGCGCGAGGGCGACGACCGGCCGGTCGCGCTCTTCCGCTGCACGCAGTACCTGCTGCGCGGCGGCCGCGGCTGACGGTCACCAGCTGGGCCTCAGGCGGCGAGCACGGCCACGAGGCGCATCAGCGCGTCCCGGGCGCGCGGGACCGCGACGCGAACCGCCGTCGGGTCGCCCGAGCTCAGCGCATCGACGAGTCCGTCGAGCCGGGCCACCGCGACCCTCCCGGCGCTGGCGATCCGCCGTCGCCGGGACGCCTGCGGCCCGCCGACGGCAGGCGCTCGATCGACCCTCGCGAGCGCGCGCGCGAGCCGCTGCAGGACCGCGCCGAGCCGACGGCCCCGTGCCTGGAGCGCGGAGGGGTCGGCAGACCCCCCGATCAGGCCGAGGCCGGTGGAGTGGAGCGCCGTGACCGCGCTGAGGAACAGCGGTCGGTACTCTCCGCGAACCGCGACGATGTCCGCGGACGGCTGGATCTCGCTTGGCGTCAGGGGGGGCGGGGCGGGAGCGGTCGTGGTCGGAGCCGCCGATCCGCCACAGCCGGCCGCGAGTCCCAACGCCGCCGCGAGCGCGCACGCGGCGCCGGCCGCGCGCCGTCCGGGGCTCACGCCTCGAGCGCCCGCTGGCGCCGCGCCTCGGCGAGCAGGATCGCCCCGGCCGCCGCGACGTTCAGCGAATCGGTGCCCGGCGCCTGGGGGATCGTGACCTCGACGACCCGGCCCGCGCGCTCGAGCTCGGCGAGCGCGCCGCCGACCCCCGCCCGCTCCGCGCCCAGCGCCAGCACCAGAGGGCCGCGCAGGTCGGCCTCCCAGGGCGGGAGCCCGCCGGCCGGAACCGCCGCCACGACCCCGAAGCCCTCGCGGGTCGCCAGGTCGGCCCCGGTCACGCCCTCGAGCAGCGGCAGCGCCAGCGTCGCCCCCATCGCCGCGCGCACCGCCCGCGGGTGGAACGGGTCCGCCGAGCCCGGCCCGAGGGCGACCCAGTCGCAGCCGAGCGCCGCCGCGGTCCGGACCAGCGTCCCCACGTTCCCGGGATCGGAGACCGCCGTCAGGTAGAGGGCGAGCTGGGGAGGAAAGGGCACGGTCCTGAAGTGGTGCGGCCCCGGCTGGGGCAGCACGGCCAGCATCCGCGGCGGCGCCGCCAGCTCGCTGACGCGGGCCATCAGCTCCGGAGCGACCGCGTAGCGCTCCCCCAGGTACGCGGTGGCGAGCAGGCGCGGGTCGTCGGCGGGCACCCGCTCCGCGTCGACCAGCAGCGCCGTCAGCCGGATGCCGCGCGCCAGCGCGGCGTCGATCAGGTCCTCGCCCTCGGCCACGAACAGCCGCCGCTCGCGGCGGACCTTCTTCGCCGACAGCGCCCGCACCAGCGCCAGCGCCGGGTTGCGGGCGGAGGTGGCGCGCCGCAGCGGCGCCGCTCCGGGACGGGCGGCGTGCCCCGGGGTGGGCCCTGCGGCCGGGTTAGGCCGCTTCGCGCGCGGCCCGGGCGCGGGCGCAGAGCGAGGCGAAGGCCTCCGGCTCATGGGTCGCCAGGTCGGCCAGCATCTTCCGGTTCAGGTCGACCCCCGCCAGGCCGAGCCCGTGGATGAGCTCCCCGTAGGTGAGGCCGTTGAGGCGGGCGCCGGCGTTGATGCGCACGATCCAGAGCCGGCGGAAGTCGCGCTTGCGCACCCGCCGGTCGCGGTAGGCGTAGCGCAGCGAGCGCTGGACCTGCTCCTTGGCGCGGCGGTAGGAGCCGTGCTTGGTGCCCCAGTAGCCGCTCGCCATCTCGAGCACCTTGCGGCGCTTCTTGCGCCCGGCGACCGATCGCTTCACCCGTGCCATGTCAACGCCTCCCCAGGAGCCGCAAGGCCTCGCCGGTCGCCGGCTTGGCGAGCGTGGCGACCTCGCCGAGCGCGTGCCTGCGCTTCGAGGACTTCTTGCCAAGGTTGTGGCGCAGCCCCGCGCGCAGGTAGAGCACCTTGCCCGTGGGGGTCACCCGAAAGCGCTTCTTGGCGGCCCTGCTGGTCTTCATCTTCGGCATGTCAGGAGGGGGTCGGCGTGGCGGTGGAGGCGGCCTCGGGGCTCGCCGGCTCCGGGCTGGCGGGCTCCGGGTTGGCCGGCTCCGGGCTGGCGTCGTCCGGGCTCGCCGGCTCCGGGCTGGCGTCGTCCGGGCTCGCCGGCTCCGGGCTGGCGTCGTCCGGGCTGACGGGGCCCGCATCGGAGGGCGGCGACTGCGCCGGCGCGGCGCCCGACCCGCCTCCGCCGGAGGGTGCGGCCGCGGATCGTAGCGGAGCCAGCATCATGATCATGTTGCGGCCGTCGAGGTTGGGCCGGCTCTCGATCGCGCCGACGTCCTTCACCTCCTCGGCGAGCCGCAGCAGGATGGCCTCGCCGCGCTCCGGGTGGATGAGCTCGCGCCCCCGGAACATGATCGTGACCTTCACCTTGTCGCGGTGCTTGAGGAAGCGGATGACATGGCCCTTCTTGGTGTCGTAGTCGTGCGGGTCGATCTTGGGCCGGAACTTGATCTCCTTGACGGTGATCGTGTTCTGGTGCTTGCGGGCCTGCTTGGCCTTCTGCTCCTGCTCGTAGCGCCACTTGCCGTAGTCCATGATCCGGACCACCGGCGGGCGCGCTTCGGCGGCCACCTCGACCAGGTCGAGGCTCAGCGCGTTGGCGATCTCCTGGGCGTCCGCCAGGCGCACCTCGCCGCGATTCTCGCCGTCCTGGTCGATGAGCCGCACGGTCTCGGACCGGATCGCCTCATTGATCCGAGTCTGCTGCGCACCGGGGACTGGCCGGGTCTCGAGTCCACGCCTAGGCGGCAAGCATCACCGATGCGACGTCAGGCGGGACCCCCCATGCGGGCGCGGCCCTGCCCACCCGGGCGGGCCTTCTGCGCTGCGTATGTTGCGATGATCGCCATGGGGATGAGCCCGCCACCCGGCGGGCTGGGGCAGGATAGCAGCGGCCGCCGGCCCGTGAAAGCGCGGACTCACTCGGCGGGGAGACGGGCCAGCTCCTCGCTCAGGCGCGCGATGAGGGCCTCGATGGGCTCCACGCCGCCGTCGCCGCCATGGCGCGCACGTACCGAGACGGTTCCCGCCTCGGCCTCGCGGTCGCCCACCACCAGCAGGTAGGGCACCTTCTGGAGCTCGCCGTCGCGGATGCGCCGCCCCACCGACTCGGAGCGGGCGTCCACCTCCGCCCGCAGGCCGGCGGCGGCCAGCGCCGCCCGGGCGCGCTGGGCCGCCTCGGCATGGCGGTCGGACACGGGCAGGACGCGCGCCTGCACCGGCGCCAGCCACAGCGGGAAGTCGCCGCCGCTGTCCTCGATCAGGATGCCCAGGAAGCGCTCGAGCGACCCCGTGATGGCCCGGTGGATCATCACCGGGCGCTCCTCGCGGTCCTCCGCGGTGGTGTAGGAGAGGTCGAAGCGCTCGGGCATGTAGAAGTCGAGCTGGCAGGTGCCGAGCTGCCAGGGGCGGCCCATCGTGTCGGTCACCTGGAAGTCGATCTTCGGGCCGTAGAAGGCGGCATCGCCCTCCTTCAGCCCGTAGGGCCGGTCGCCCAGCGCCTCGCGCAGGGCCGCCTCCGCCCGGTCCCACATCTCCGGGGTGCCGGCCGCCTTCTCGGGACGGGTCGCGAGCTTCAGCTCGACCTCACGGAAGCCGAACCGGCGGTAGAAGCGGTCGGTCAGGTCGAGGATCGCGCGGACCTCCTCGAGGATGTGGTCCGGCGTGCAGAACACGTGGGCGTCGTCCTGGGTGAAGGCCCGGACCCGGAAGAGCCCGTGCAGCACCCCCGACAGCTCGTGCCGGTGGACGTGCCCGAACTCGGCCAGGCGCAGCGGTAGCTCACGGTAGCTGCGCCGGCGGCTGCGGAAGATGAGGCACGCGCCCGGGCAGTTCATCGGCTTCACCGCGAACCCCTGCCCGTCGACCTCCGTGAAGTACATGTTCTCGTGGTAGTGGTCCCAGTGCCCGCTCCGGTGCCAGAGCTCCTCGGAGAGGATCGTCGGCGTGCGGACCTCGTCGTAGCCCATCGCCGCGAGCTCCCCGCGCAACGCCGACTGGATCTCGTTGACGATCACCATCCCCCTGGGCAGGAAGAAGGGGAAGCCGGGGCCGGCGTCGTCGAAGTGGAACAGCTCGAGCTCCCTGCCGACCTTGCGGTGGTCGCGCAGCCGCTGCTGCTCCAGCCGCTCGAGGTGGGCGTCGAGCTCGGCGCGGGTCGGGAAGGCGGTGCCGTAGACGCGCGTGAGCATCGGGTTCTTCTCGCTGCCGCGCCAGTAGGCGCCGGCCACGGAGAGGAGCTTCACCGCGCCGATCCGCCCGGTGTCGGCCAGGTGGGGCCCGATGCAGAGGTCGACGAAGTCGCGCTGGCGGTAGAGCGAGACCTCCGTCTCCCCCGCCCTGGTCAGCTCCTCCACCTGGTCCACCTTGTAGGGCTGGTCGCGCGCGGCGAAGTAGTCGCGCGCGTCGGCGACGCTCATGACGCTGCGCTGGAACGGGGCGCGGGCCTTGGCGATGCGCGCGATCTGCGCCTCGAGGGCCGGGAAGTCGGCCTCGGTGAGCGGGCGCGGCAGGTCGAAGTCGTAGTAGAAGCCGCCCTCGATCGGCGGCCCGAAGCCGAGCTTGGTGCCCGGGACGATCGTCGTCACCGCCTCGGCCAGCACGTGGGCGGCAGAGTGGCGCAGGACGTAGAGATACGGGTCGCCGCTCTTCGCGGTGACGATCTCGATGACCGCCCCCTCCTCCAGGTCCGAGAGCGGGCGCGCCAGGTCGCGCACCTCGCCCCCGACCCGCAGCGCGAGCGCGGCACGGGCGAGGCCGGGCCCGATGGCCGCGGCGGCGTCGTGCCCGGTGGCCCCGTCGGGAAGGTCGAGCGGGCTCCCGTCGGGGAGCGTGAGGCGCATCAGTCCGGGGAGATGGAGCAGATCGCCCCGGGGCGCTTCACCCGCAGGGCGAGCGTCTCGAACACGCGGAACGGGTGGTCCTCGGGCTCCGGCCCGAGGTAGGTGACCGTCAGGTCCTGCCCCACGGCCAGGTCGAAGTTCTGCTTGCCGGTCGAGATGACGAGCGCCTCGTGGTCTGCGAGCGCGGGCGTGCGGAAGAGCCCGGCATCGCAGACGCGGCGGATCTGGTCAGCCTCCAGCACGCTCGTCTCGTGGGCGACGTGGAGCTTGTGGTAGAGCTTGGGCGACGTGACGGCCGCGAAGGGGCCGTGGTGGTCCTGGGCCAGCAGCAGCTCGATCGCCCGCACCACGTCGGCGTAGGCGGTGCCGCGCGCGTCCCAGTCGCCGGAGCCCAGCCGGTTGCGCTCGGCGACGGTCATGAGGCCGGCCATGCGGAGGGCGTCGTCGCCCTGGAAGACCAGCCGGTCCTCCAGGTCGGCCACGATGTGGGCGGCCCGCACCGCGACCGTGGGGTCGAGCGGCACGCCGTGCTCCTTGGCGTACTCCACCTCGCGCCAGGCGAGCCGGAAGTCCTTGGAGAGGAGTGGCAGCGGGTCCACCCGCTCGCCGGTCGACTGGATCGGCGCCGGGTCCTCCTCGAAGCGCGTGCCGATGCGCCCTGGCTCGTCGTGGTCGTAGCGGACCTGGCGCACGTGCTCGGAGCCGACGCGCAGCGGACCCCACACGTGCAGCAGACGCCGGCCCACCAGACTGCGGCGGGCCTCCGCCGCCGCCTCGTTCTGCAGCTGCAGGATCTGCTCGTCGGTCGGGACGACGCTCTCCCAGCGGCTGACGTCGCTCATGCGGCTTCTCCTTCTGCGATGAGGCTGCCCACCGTGAATCCGGGGGCCGGGCGTCCGGGATCCTGTCCGGGCGGGTCCGGCGCCCTCAGGGAGCCCGGGTCGATGTCGCCGAAGAAGGTCCCGTGCTCCTCCTCGAAATGGCACAGCATCTCGAGGCCGAGCCGGGGCGAGATCTCGCGGCCGATTGCGATGTCGTGAACCGCCTGGACGTGGAAGCGCAGCTTCCGCACCTGGTCGGTGACGTCGCCGGGGGGGATGGCGTCCAGGGCCTTCAGGCTCTCCGATTCCTCCTGGGCGATGTGGGCGATGAGCTGCTGGCGGGCGGCGCCGGTGATCTCGACCCCCTCGATGGCCACGCGAAGATGCTCGAGATGATCCCGCAGCTGATGGGCGATCCAGTGCAGGCTGCGGTCCGGAGGCGGCTCGACGAGCATTGCGCCGGGACTCTAGAGGAACCGGCTCACGCCGGACCCCTCGCTGCCGGCCCCGCAGACGGGGCCGCGGAGCCGGCCCGGCGGCGTCCCGCGCTCACCGCCGTCGCCAGGACGGCGCCGACCAGGGCGGCCGCGCCGCCGAGCCAGAGCGCCGTCACGAACCCCCCCTCGGCGGGGACGGCCGTGCCCGGCAGCCGGTCCGAGGCCAGCAGCGTCACGGCGGCCTGGGTGCCGATCACGCTGCCGACCGTGCGCACGACCGTGTTCATGCCGGTGGCGACGCCCGTCTCGGAGGGGTCGACGGCGTCGGTGATGAGCTTCGGCATGGCCGCGAAGGCGATGGCCACGCCGGCGGAGGCCAGCGCGAACCAGACCATCAGCTGCCAGGGCCGCTCGTGCCACAGCGCCAGCGCGGCGCACCCGGCCGCCACCGCCAGCAGGCCGCCGGCGAGGGTGGCGCGGGCGCCGAAGCGCCGGCCCAGCACGCCGGCGAAGGGTCCGGCCGGCAGCATGACCAGCGCGCCCGGCAGCAGGTAGAGGGCGGCGACCGTCACGGTGGCGCCGAAGCCGTAGCCGACGGTGTCCGCGATCGCCGGCGGGAGGCCCCGCGGCAGCTCGGCGAAGAGCGGCAGGATCGTGAAGGTGACGTACATCGTGAAGCCGCAGAAGATCGCCGCGAGGTTCGTGAAGAGCACCGGCCGCCGCGCCAGCATGCGCATGTCCACCATCGGCTGCGCGACGCGCAGCTCGACCCGGCCCCAGGTCAGCAGGATGGCGACGCCCGCGAGACCCAGCCCGATGAGGCGGGCGGAGGTCCACCCCCACTCGTGCGCCTCGGTCAGCGCCACCAGCACGCAGATGAGCCCTGCGGAGAGGAGGAGGGCGCCGACGACGTCGGGCCGCGCCCGCCTCGAGGCCGGCGACGGCGGCACGTAGCGCCGCACCAGAATCAATGCGAGCGCCCCTGCGGCGGCGCCCACCACGAAGAGCAGCCGCCAGGAGGTGTGGTCGGCGATCAGCCCGCTCATCACGAGGCCCAGGCCGCCGCCGACGCCCAGCATGGCCGAGATGAGGCCCATCGCCGTGCCGACCCGCTGCGGCGGCATCTCGTCGCGGATGATCGAGAAGCTCAGCGGGTAGACGGCGCCGCCCACGCCCTGGATGGCCCGGAACACGATCAGCGACCAGATGTTCCAGGCGAAGACGGCCGCCACCGACCCCACCAGGAAGATCCCCATGGTGGCCGCGAGCACGCGGTGCCTGCCGTACTGGTCGCCCAGGCGGCCCAGCAAGGGGGTCGCCACCGACGCGCTCAGCAGGTAGATGCTGACGGTCCAGGCCGCCCATCCGGTGCTGGTTCCGAGGTCCCGCTGGAGGGTGGGCAGCGCCGGCACCACCACCGCCTGCATGAGCGCGAAGCTCCCGGCCGACGCGGTCAGCGCGAGCAGGATCTTCGCCGGCGACGCGCGCCGGGCGGGCTCAGCGTCGGTGCGCGATCGCATCAACGGCTCCTGGCGAACGGGGCGCCGGGACGGTGACGCCCGGCGCCGGAGCATTCAATACCATACCGTAAAGGAAAACAATGCTGATAGGGTCTCCGGGTGAGCGCCGGACCGCCCCCGGGAGCAACCTCCGCCGCGGAGCCGGCGGCTCCGCGGCGTGGCAGGCCGCGCTCCGACCGGTGCGACCAGGCGATCCTCGACGCCGCCCTCCGCCTCATCGGCGAGGAGGGGTATGCCCGGATGTCGATCGAGGGCATCGCGGCGGCGGCGGGGGTCAGCAAGCCGACCATCTACCTCCGCTACCGCAACAAGGCGGACCTCGCCAGCCGAGCGCTCGAGCGCCTGCGGGTGGAGGAGGCGCCGGCGCCCACTGGTGATCTGCGCGCCGACCTGGTGGCGCACCTGCGGCACCTGCGCCGCACCTTCGAGCGG
>JAWVEW010000028.1:0-11226 GCA_033856495.1 Miltoncostaeaceae bacterium
CCCCCGAGGGCTACCGCAAGGGGATGCGGGTGATGGCGATCGCGGACCGCCTGGGGCTGCCGGTCATCACGCTCATCGACACCCCCGGCGCCTTCCCGGGCGCCGACGGCGAGCAGCGCGGCCAGGGCGGGGCGATCGCGCGCAGCATCCAG
The DNA here is from genome assembly GCA_033856495.1 of Miltoncostaeaceae bacterium. Taxonomy (GTDB): domain Bacteria; phylum Actinomycetota; class Thermoleophilia; order Miltoncostaeales; family Miltoncostaeaceae; genus JAWVEW01. Next base: position 153 of record JAWVEW010000028.1, read on the forward strand.
ACCATGGTGCGCCTGCGCACGCCCACGGTGGCGGTCATCATCGGCGAGGGCTCATCGGGGGGCGCGCTGGCGCTCGGCGTCGCCGACCGGGTGCTGATGCTCGAGAACGCCACCTACTCGGTGATCTCCCCCGAGGGCGGCGCCGCCATCCTCTGGCGGGACGGCGGCAAGGCGCGCCTCGCAGCGGCCGCATTCCGGCCGACCGCGGCCAACTGCTACCGCTGGGGGGTCATCGACGCGGTCGTACCGGAGCCCAGGGGCGGCGCCCACCGCGACCACGACGAGGCGGCGCGGCTGCTCGACGGCTACCTCACCCGGTCGCTGCGGGGCCTCGGCGCGCTCGGCAACGAGGAGCGCCGGCGTGCACGCAGGGAGCGCTACCGCCGGCTGGGCCACTTCCGGGAGATGGCCGCCGGCGACGGGTCCGCGATCGCGGCCGGCCGGCACGAGGGCCAGCTGAACGGCGCGGCTCCGTCCCCGTAGCCGGGGCGGCGGGCCGCGGCGGCGCGGAGCGGGAGCGGGCAACGACGCGAGCGGAGGCGAGGATGGACGAGCGACGGGCGGCGGAGCTCCTGGGCGCGGAGCGCGAGCGCATCGAGGGGGAGCTCGCGCGCCTGGAGGCGGAGCTCTTCCCGGCCGCCCGGGCCGAGCCGGGCGAGGAGCTCGACCGGGACGACGCGGCCTACGACCTGGACGAGCGCGGGCAGGACCTGGGCCGCATCGACGACCTGCGCGCCGAGCTCGCCGCCGTCGCCCGGGCCGAGGAGCGCCTCGCACAGGGCACCTACGGCCTCAGCATCGAGAGCGGCGAGCCGATCCCCGACGCCCGGCTGGAGCGCATGCCGACGGCCGAGCGCACCATCGACGAGCAGCGGCGGCTGGAGCGGCGCGGCGGGTAGCGGCGGCGCGGGAGCGGGCGATCAGCGGCGCGGGCCCGGCGGGCGTTGAGCGTCGAGTGAGCCAGACTGGCACCATCACGCGTCAGGCCATCGGGGTTGTCGCGGTGGCGCTGCTGCTGACGTCCGGGGCGTCGGCTGCCCCCTCGCGTGCAAGCGCGCCGGCGCCGGGCATCGCCGCCAGCGTGGAGGGGGCGGGCCCCACCGTTCGGCTGTGGCGCGATGGCGCCTCCGGGGAGGTCGCCCTCCTGCGCGCCGGCAGCGCATCGGTGACCCGGATCCTCGGCACCACCCTGCGCGAGACCTCGCCCGGCGACGGCGGACGCCTCGTCGTGGATCGCTACCCGAGCCGCCGTGCGGCTCTTCGGATCGTGGAGCTGCGCTTCGGCCTCTCCGGGGCCGCCATCGAGGCTGCCCTGGCCCGCGGCCAGCCGGCGCCGCCGCCCGTCGCGGTGATCGCCAGCCGACGGGCCGCCCGCCGCGCGAGCTCGGTCGACCTGCACCTGCACTTCGGGACGAACGTGCGCGCGCTGGCCACCGCCTCGCGAACCGCCGTGGCATGGATCGGCCATCGGGCGCTCGGCCTCCCCCTGCGCGAGGCGAGCCTCCTGTCGTCCACGACGCCCCAGGGCGGCTCGAGCGGGAGGCTGGCGCTCCTCCTCTACAGCGACGACGGCGCCGATCCAGGCGCTGCGGACGCCCGCATCCTGACCATCCAGGGGGCGCCGGCGACGTCGCTCGGCGGCCGGCGGCTCGGCGTGTACCTGCGCGGGCGGGGACCCAACCCGCGGCTGGGCGGCGCCGTGGCCCGTCGCATCACCCGCGGCGAGGTCGTGCTCCGGATCGGTCCGGTCGTGGCGCTGCTGACGTTGCCTCAACTGCTGACGGACGCCCAACTGGGCGCGCTTCTCGGAACGGCCCGGCTCGTCCGTCCCGGCGGTTGATCCCCGCGGGGGCGATCGGGGGTCGCTCTCGGGGACGGCTCAGACCATCAGGCTCGTCGCGTACATGATCGCCAGCCCCGTCGCGAGGCCACCCGCCGTGAGCGGCGTGAGCGCCTTCCCGCTCTCGCCGTCGCGCACCGCCGGCAGGATCTGCAGCGCCACCTGCAGGATCGCGCCCACCCCCAGCCCGAGCATGAAGGCGGCCGCCGGGGCGCTGTAGGCGACGCCGCCCACCCAGGCGCCCAGCACGGCGGGCGCTCCCGCCAGGGCGCCGAGCAGGGCGAGCCGGCGCCATCCGGGGCGCTCGTTGGCCAGCGGCGCGACCACCGCCAGCCCCTCCGTGGTGTTGTGCAGGGCGAAGCCGACGACGAGGAACGCTCCCAGCGCGAGTTCCCCGATCGCGTAGGCGCTGCCGATCGCCAGGCCCTCGCCGAGGTTGTGCAGCCCGATGCCGAGCGCGATCAGCAGGGCCAGCCGCCCGCCCGCGGTGCCGCCCCGGCGGGCGGAGATCCACGCGTCCGCGGCGCTGAGGACCAGGAAGGCGGCGATCGCGCCGAGGATGACGAGCGCCGGGCCGCCGAAGGCCTGCGGCCCGCCGCCGGCGATGCTGAGCCCCTCGAAGGTGGCGTCCACGGCGAGGAAGAGCAGGAGGCCGACCGTCAGGGCGAGCAGGAACCGGATCGCCGTCGGGCCCACGCGGCGCAGCCAGGGCAGCCAGAGCAGCCCCAGGGTCACCGGGATGACGCCCACGTAGAGGCCGAGCAGCGCCATCAGCCCGAAGAAGCCGGCGTCGCCGCTGGGGGTCTCGGTCGCCGCCGCGATCGGCACGGCGATGGTGCCGCCGGTGGAGGTGAGGAGCGAGATGTCGTAGGACTGGGCCTCGACCCACGCGTACGGGATGCGGATCGTGCTGGAGCCGAGCCGCCCCACCTCCGGGCTCGAGATGTCCGCCGTCGGGATGTAGGCGTCGTTCACGATCACCTGGGCGATGCGGACCGGGTCCGGGCCGTCGTTTCGCAGCTGGAGGCGGATCTCGCCGGGCCGCAGCACCGTCCGCTCGACCGCGATGTTCTCGATCGGCACGCCGTGACGATCGAGGCCCGGTGGGTCGAAGGCGAGGAAGGCCACCACCAGCGCGGCCACCAGCGCCAGCGGCGCCAGCCCCAGCAGCCAGGTGCTCGGCCGCCGGACGCGCGCGGCGCTGGTCACTCGACCTCGAAGAAGCCCGCCCAGCCGAGCTCGGCGAACTCGCTCTTGTGGGCGTGGAACATGAAGCGGCCGCGGTGGGGGAAGCGCACCTCGAGGATGCCGCGCTGGCCCTGGCCCTGGATGATCGTGTCCGTGAGCTCGCTGGGCTGGAGCGAGGTGCCGGTCGGATAGTGGTGGAAGAAGTTGGCGTGGAGGTGGAAGGAGTTGATCGGGTCGTACTCGAGCAGGTTGACCACGTACATCCGCACGAGCTCGCCGCGGCGCACCCGGATCGGCCGCCGCAGGTAGGCGAAGGCCACGGTGTTGACCGCGTAGACCTCGTTCGCGAGGTCGAAGTTGGTGTCGAAGGCGTTGAGCACCATCACCAGCTCGTGCGCCGGCGGCCGGCCGCCCTCCGGGTCGCACACGAACGCGCCGTAGAGGCCCTTGGCGATGTGCTCGGCCAGGGGGAACGTGTGGCAGTGGTAGAGGTGCAGGCCGAACGGCCCGGCCTCGAACTCGTAGGTGAAGCGCTCGCCGGCGTGGACCATGCCGCCCGGCCCGGACCCCGCCACGCCGTCCATCTCGGCGGGGTGGATGCCGTGGAAGTGGATCGTGTGCGGATGGCTCCCCACGTTCACGAAGTGGACGCGCATCAGGTCGCCCTCGGTGGCGCGCAATGTCGGGCCCGGGACGCGGCCGTTGTAGGTCCAGGCCGCGTAGCGGACGCCCGGCGCCACCTCGATCTCCCGGTCCTGCGCGACGAGGGTCCACTCGCGCAGCGTGCGGCCGCCCGGCAGCCGACTCGTCCGCCCGCCGTCGAAGTCGACCAGCATCGCCTGCGGGTCGAACCCGTTGCGTACGTGGTCGACCTCGCCCAGGGTATCGGCGTGCGCGGTGTGGCCGGCGTGCCCGTACGCCCCGTTGCCGCCGGCGTCCGTCTGGCCGGCGCCCGCGAGCCGAGCCCCCCCGCCGACCAGCGCCAGCGCGCCGGCGCCGGCGGCGGCCCCCAACAGGCCCCTGCGAGTGATCCCGGGCGCCATTCCACCTCGTCCTTTAGTGGCGACTGACTCCGATTGTATGCCGAGGCTAAATGCGCCACAAGCGACCGCCCTGAACCCCCGCTGGCAGGCGCTGATCCCGCTGGGGAGCGCTATGCTGCGCGCCCGTCCGCCGGGCGGCGCCCGGGCGAGCACCAGGAAGCGGGCTCCATGACGATCACCTCCGCCCCCCGGCCCGGTCCGGCGCCGCGCCGCGTCTACACGGTCGCGGTCGTCACCCGCCGGCTCGGCGAGATCCTCCGGGAGCGCACCGCCGCCTGCTGGATCGAGGGCGAGGTCACGAACCTGCGCCACGGACGGGACCGCCGGCTGCTCTACTTCACGCTCAAGGACGCGGCGGAGCCCGAGGCGGCCCAGCTCGAGGTCTTCGCCCGCCGCGCCGAGCTGGCGTCGGGCCCGGAGCCGGCGGACGGGATGCTCGTCCAGCTCTTCGGCTGGCCCGAGCTCTACGAGCAGGGCGGGCGGCTGCAGATTCGCGCCACCCGCATCGAGCCCTCGGGGGAGGGCGCCATCCTGGCCCGGATCGAGGCCCTGCGCCGCCGCCTGGACGCCGAGGGGCTCTTCGCCGCGGCCCGCAAGCGGGCGCTCCCCGGCTTCCCGCGGCGGGTGGGGCTGGTCACTGCCGCCGACGGCGCGGCGCGCGACGACGTGGTCACCGGCATGCTCGCGCGCTTCCCGGCCGCCGACACCGTGATCGTGCGCGCGACGATGCAGGGGCCGGCCTGCGCGGACGAGGTCGTGCGGGCGCTGCGCCACCTGGACCGGGACCCGCGGGTCGACGTGATCGTGCTCGCGCGCGGGGGCGGCAGCGTCCAGGACCTGCTGCCGTTCAGCGAGGAGGCGATCGTGCGCGCGATCGCCGCCTGCCGCACGCCCACGGTCTCGGCGATCGGCCACGACCGCGACGTCACGCTCGCCTGCCTGGCCGCCGACGTTCGCGCCTCGACGCCCACCGCCGCGGCGGCGCTGGTGGTGCCGGACGCGGCCTCGCTCTCGAGGGACCTGAGGAGGCTCGCCGAGCGGGCGCAGCAGGCCGCGCGCCGCTCGACGGCGCGGGCGACGGACCGCCACGGCGAGCTTTCGCGTCGCCTGGGCCGCTCGCTGGAGGTCGGCCGGGCCCGGGCCGCCGAGCGGCTGGCGGGCATCGCGCGCGACCTGGCGCGCGCTGCGGTGCGGGCCGGCGCCGGCGCCGACGGCGCGCAGGCGGCCCTGAGGACCCGCCTGGCCCGGGCCGGGCGCGGCGAGCTCGACCGGGCGGAGGCCGAGACCGCGGTGCTGCGCGCCCGGCTCGCCGCGGCCGACCCGACCGCGCCGCTCGAGCGCGGCTTCGCCCTGGTGAGCGCGGCCGGCGCCGGCGCGGTCACGAGCGCCCGGGCCGCCGCCGCGGCCCGCGTGCTGACCCTGCGCTTCGCCGACGGCCGGGTGGGCGCCACCGTCACGTCCGCTGCGGAGGCGCCGTGACCGACCTGCCGCCGCTGCCCGAGGGCCTGACGTTCGAGGAGGCCCAGCGGGCGCTGGCCGAGCGCGTGGAGCGCCTCGAGTCCGGTCAGGTGGGCCTGGACGAGGCGCTGCGCCTCTTCCAGGAGGGGATCGCCTACCAGCGCTTCTGCGAGCGGCGGCTCACCGAGATCCGGGGCCGCATCGAGGAGCTGAGCGCGACCGCCCTGCCCCCGCTCGACCCGCCGCCGACGGAGGACGAGACCCCCTTCTAATCGGGGAGCAGCGGCACCGACGGTCCCGGCTCGCGGCCGAGCAGCACGGCCCGGGTCACGGCCCTCGACCCGAAGCGCTCGCGCACCTGGTCCAGCGCGACGTCGAGCGCGCTGGTGGGGCCGCCGAGCGGCAGGACCAGCTGGACGGCGCCGTCGTCGTCCAGGTTGGAGACCGCGACCCCGACGAGGGTGAGCCCCCGGCGCTCGATCGTCGGCATGGCGGCGCTCAGCAGCTCTCTCACCGCGACGATGATCGTCTGGGTGTGGGCGGTCGCCTGGGGGAGCGTGTGCGACCGGGTCGCCCTGGTGTAGTCGTCGAAGCGCAGCCGCAGCGTGACCGTGCGACCGACCCGCCCGGCCGCCCGCAGGCGGCGGGTGACGCGGTCCACGAGCGCGATGAGGATCGCGTCGAGGTCCTCGGGCGATCGCCGCGAGCGGCCCAGCGCGCGCTGCGATCCCATCGAGCGCCGGCGCCGGCCGGGGCTGACCCGCCGGGCGTCGCGGTTGTGGGCGAGGGCGTGCAGGTGCGCGCCCGACCCCTTCCCGAGCATCGCGACCAGCTCCGCCTCGCCGAGCCCGGCCACCTCGCCGACCGTCGTGATCCCGCGCTCGCGGAGCTTCCGCGAGGTCGCGGGCCCGACGCCCCAGAGCCGCTCGACCGCCAGCGGGTGGAGGAAGGCCAGCTCGCGGTCGGGGTCCACCACGAGCAGGCCGTTCGGCTTGGCGACGCCGCTCGCGACCTTCGCGAGGAACTTGGTCCTGGCGACGCCGACGGTGATCGGCAGGCCGACCCGCCGGACGACCTCGCTGCGCAGCCGCAGCGCGATCTGCACGGGCGTCCCCGCGAGCCGGCGCATGCCGGCCACGTCCAGGAACGCCTCGTCGATCGAGATGCCCTCGACCAGCGGCGTCGTGTCCCGGAAGACCTCGAACACCGCGTTGCTGGCCTCCGCGTACGCCGACATGCGGGGCTCGACCACGATCGCCCCCGGGCACAGCCGGCGCGCCTGCGCCCCGCCCATCGCGGTCCGGACGCCGTACGCCTTCGCCTCGTAGCTCGCCGCGAGCACCACGCCCGACCCCACGATCACGGGCCGCCGGCGCAGGCGAGGATCGTCTCGCTGCTCGACCGACGCGTAGAACGCGTCGAGGTCGGCGTGGAGGATCGTCGCCTCGCTCCGCACGAACATATGTTCCCATGTGCCCCGGCCGGATGCACGACCGGGGGCGGATGCTCAGCGCGGGGTGGGAGCCCGGGCCGATCCCTTCCTCTTCGCCCGCGGCGCCGGGCGGGGCGCGGCCGCCGCGTGCCGTCCCAGGACGATCGCCGCCATCGCCAGGTCGCGGTTCGTGCGCGCCTCCCGGGGGGCGGCCCCCAGGATCACCGCGAGCTCGCGGTACCAGCGCTGGATCCCCGGCCCCGGCCGCCGGCGCGGCTCGACGCGCGCCATGTCGAGCGCGAGCGCCGCGAACGCCTTCACCTCCGCCACCGGGTCCGGCCGTGGGGCCACGTCGCCTCCCTGCTCCGTCCACTCCCGACCTCCGTGTCGGGATCCCGACAGCTTGTTCGGCGCCGCGGACCCGGACTTGAGCGTCCGTGCACGGGGTGAGTCAGGACGCCGGGTGGGAGGGCCCCGGCGGCGGGCACACCGGCGCGTCCCCCAGCCCCAGCGCCCGGGCCGTCGCGGCGGGCACGCACCAGTCCGGGACCCGCCCGACGACGGCTCCGTAGTTGCCGCCGTCGCGCAGCGCCAGCGCGACCTGGAACAGGCAGCCGGCCAGGATCAGCGCCACCAGGACGGCCGTGCCCAGACGCGCCGCCCGCCCCTGCGGCAGCAGCCGGCGCCGCCCGCGCGCGCCCGCCGGGGCGCCCTCAGTTGACGGCACGCTCGCGCCCCCGCCAGTAGGGCTCGCGGAGCAGGAACTTCTGGAGCTTGCCGGTGGCGGTGCGCGGCAGGCGCTCGCGCAGCTCCACGGAGGTCGGGCACTTGAAGTGCGCCAGCCGCTCGCGCGCGTGGGCGATCACCTCGCCCTCGCTCAGCTCCGCGCCGGGGCGCACCACCACCAGCGCCTTCACCGTCTCCCCCCAGCGCTCGTCCGGGACGCCGATCACCGCCGCCTCGGCGATCGCAGGATGGGAGAGCAGGCAGTCCTCCACCTCGATCGACGAGACGTTCTCGCCGCCGCTCACGATCACGTCCTTCCGGCGGTCGGTGAGCACCAGGTCCGCGCCCTCCATCCGCCCGCCGTCGCCGGTGCGCAGCCAGTCGCCGGCGTGGGCGGCCGCGGTCGCCTCCGGTTGGCGCCAGTAGCCGGCGAAGACGTGGTTGGAGCGGGCCAGCACCTCGCCGTCGTCGGCCAGGCGTACGCGCACCCCGATGGCCGGTGGGCCCTGGCGCGCGAGGCGGCGCGCCCGCTCGGCGGGCGAGAGGCCGGACCAGGCGCCGCAGGCGCGGGTCAGCGTGAGCAGCGGCGAGGTCTCCGTGAGGCCGTAGCCGTGCATGACCTCCCAGCCCAGATCGGCCTCGGCGCGCTCGATCGCGGTCGAGTCGGGGGGCGCGCCGCCGAGCAGGATCCGCACCGAGCCGCGCCCCGGCACCGGCTCGCCCCGCTCGCGCAGCGCGGCCGCCGCCCCGAGCACGGCGCCCAGGACCGCAGGCGGCCCCGCCAGCAGGGTGACCCCGTGCGCGGCGACGCGGCGCAGGATCTCCGCGCCGTCCACCCGGCGCAGCAGCACCTGCCGGCCTCCCATCGCGCAGAGGCCGTAGGGGAAGCCCCAGCCGTTGCAGTGGAACATCGGCAGCGTGTGGAGATAGACGTCGTCCTCGCCGACGCCGGTGTGCCAGCCGAGCGCGGCGGCGTTCAGCCAGAGGTTGCGGTGGGTCAGCTGCACACCCTTCGGCCGCGCGGTGGTGCCCGAGGTGTAGTTGATGCTGGCGGCCGCGTCCTCGTCGGCCGCCCAGGGCGGCGGCTCCTCGTCGCTGGGGGCCAGGAGCTCCGCGTCCTCCTCCCCGTCCAGCAGCAGCCGCCGCGGTGCCCGCAGCGAGGCGAGCGCCGGCGCCAGCTCGGGGTCGACCAGGACCAGCGACGCCTCCGCGTGATCGACGATGTAGCCGATCTCGTCCGCGTTCAGGCGGTAGTTGATCGGCACCAGCACCCGGCCGAACGCGCTCACCCCGTACAGCGCGATCAGCATCCGGGCCGAGTTCGGGCTCACGATCGCCACCCGCTCGCCGTGGCCCACGCCCATCCGGTCGAGGGCGAGGGCCATGCCGCGGGCGCGGGCGGCGAGCTCGGCGTGGCTGACGGCGCCCAGCGAGCCGGGCGCCTCGGGCTCGTCCACGACCGCGATCCGCTCGCCGTGGAGCGAGGAGCGCTCCAGGTAGTCGCCGATGCAGAGGGGGACGCGCATGGGATCTCCCGACGGTTCAGACTGACGGGGCCAGGGCCAGGATGCCGGGGCCCGGCCGGATCTCGATCTCCGTGTGCCGGCCGAGCGGCTCCCCGTCGGCCTGAACCGCCACGGGCGGCTCGCTGCGAATCGCGATCGCGCGCCTCGCCCAGCCGTGGGCGAGGGCGGGGTGGTCGAGGTGGCGGGCGCCGTCGAGGGCGCGGGCCACGATCATGGCGACCTCGTGGGCGCGCGCGCGGCGCAGGCCCAGCCACTCGAGGTTGCCGTCGAAGGCGGCCCCCGGCACGAGGTCGAACCGGCGCCGCCCCAGGTAGGCGTAGGGGGCGCCGCAGGCGGCGACGAGCGTGGCCAGCTCCATCTCGCCCCCGTCGTCGACGGTCGCGCGCAGGTTCGACCGGCGCCCGAAGGAGCGCGCGGCGGCCAGCACGAAGCCCGCCTGCCCCAGCGTCCGCTTGAGGCCCTGGTGTGCCTCCACCAGGTGCACCGTCTCGGCGTCCAGCCCGACGCCGGCGTTGACGCAGAAGACGCGGGTGAGACGCTGGCCGGCGGCGTCGGGGCCGAGCGTCAGCTCTCCCAGCCGCAGCTCGCGCATGCGGGGGCGATCCAGTGCCCGCTCCAGCGACTGCAGGGCCAGGGCGGGCTCCGCCGGCCAGCCCTGGGCGCGCGCGAAGATGTTGGTGCCGCCGGCGGGCAGCGCGCACATCGCCGCCCCGCCGCCCGCCAGCGCGCCGGCCACCTCGTTCGCCGTGCCGTCGCCCCCCAGCGAGACCACCAGCGCGACGCCCGCCGCCGCCGCCGCCGCCGCGTGACGGTGCGCGTCGCCGGAGCTGCGCGTCACCAGCACCGACTCCAGTCCGCGCTCGGCGAGCGCGCGCACCGCGGCGGCGCGCAGGCCGGCGTCCACGCGCCGCGCCCGCGGGTTCACGATCAACGCGACAGTGGGGAGGCTCACCGGGCTCGCCGTCATCAGTCGAGGGTCAGCTCGAGGCGGGCGAGGTAGGCGGCGATCAGCAGGTTGACCGCGCGCGCCGCCTCGATGATCAGCAGGTGGCTCGCGTCCGGCACCACCGCCATCAGCGCCGAGGGCAGCCCCCGCGCCAGCTCCTCACCCATCCAGACCGGCGTCAGGCGGTCCTCCGCGGCGCTGATGACCAGCGTCGGGACGCGGACCTCCCCGAGCCGCTCCCGCACGTCGTGGGCGCGGCAGGCCCGGTAGTCGCCGGCGAGCGTCTCGGCGCCGGTCGCGGTCATCGCCTCGATCGAGCGCTCGATCCGCCGCTCGTCCCCGGCGACGAAGGATGCGCGGACGACCCGCTCGCACTCGGCGTGGAAGTCCCCCTCGGCCCGCTCCAGCGCGTGGTCGGGCACGGGCAGGCGCGCCCCCGTCGCCACCAGCACCAGCCCGTCGACCAGGTCCGGCCGGGCGAGGGCGAGCTCCAGCGCCACCGCCCCGCCCAGCGAGTGGCCGACCACGGCGCGCGGCGGGGGCGCCTGCGCGATCTCGTCGGCCGCCCAGGCGGCGTAGTCGGCGGCCCGCTCCATTCCCTCCCCGCCGGGGTGGCCGGGCAGCGCCAGCACCTGCGCGCCCTCGAAGCGCCGCTCCTGGAGCGCCCAGACGCTGCGCCCGCCGCCGGAGCCGTGGATGAAGACCGGTCGGGGGACGGCTACGGCGCGGCCTCCAGGGCCAGCGCGACCGCCTGCTCCGGGCTCACGGCCTCGATGCAGGCGTCGAGACCCTCCTGCCCCTCGGGCGGCCCGAGCCGCCACGAGCGCAGCAGCACCACCGGCCGCCCGAGCTTGCGGGCCAGGCCGATCTCGGCCAGCGGCCCCCAGCCGCCGCCCACCGCGATCACCGCGGCGG
>JAWVEW010000029.1:0-3474 GCA_033856495.1 Miltoncostaeaceae bacterium
AAGCTCGTCGAGCAGGCGGGCGGCAGCCCCGGGGTCGTGGATCTGGGGGCCGTCGTGCCGGTGCGGCTCGCGGGGGAGTCCAGCGGACCCGAGGCCTCCCGCTACGACCCCCACTGGTGGCACGATCCGGTGAACGCCGAGGCGGCCGTCCGCCGCGTTCGAGACGCGCTCGCGGCGGCAGCGCCGGAGGGCAGGGCGGCCTTCGAGCACAACGCGGCCCGCTACCTCGGGCGGCTGCGCGCGCTCGACCGCGCCATCGCCGGCTGCTTCGCCCGTGTGCCGTCAGGGCAGCGAAAGCTCGTCACCGACCATGACGCCTTCGGCTACTTCGCCCGGCGCTACGGCATCCGGGTGATCGGCGCCGTCATCCCCTCGCAGACCACGCAGGCCCAGGCCTCGGCCGGGGACGTCGCCCGCCTCACCGCGCTCATCCGGCGCGAGGGCGTGCGGGCGGTCTTCCCCGAGAGCTCGGTGAACCCGAAGCTGGCCCAGGCGATCGCGGGCCAGACGGGCGCCAGCGCCGGCTACACGCTCTACGGGGACACGCTGGGGCCGGCCGGCTCGGATGGCGCCAGCTACCTGCAGATGGAGGCGGCGAACGCCGACGCCATGGTCCGGGGCTTCTCGGGGGGCCGGCTGGGCTGCCGCGTGCCAGGGCTGTCGTGACGGCGCTCGTCGTCACCGCATCGGGCGTCGCCGCCCCGCCGGGCGAGCGGCCGCTGGCCGAGGCCGCCGACCTGGCGACCGGCTACGGCGGGCCGGCCGCGATCACCGGCGTCAGCTTCGCAGTTGCGCCGGGGGTGCGGATCGGCGTGCTCGGCCCCAACGGCGGCGGCAAGACGACGCTCTTTCGCGCCCTCCTCGGCGAGCTTCGCCCGAGCGCCGGCCAGCTCAGCGTGCGGGTGCGCTGCGGCAGCGTCCCGCAGACCGAGCGGTCCCGCCTCGACTATCCGGTCAGCGCGCTCGACGTCGCCCTCATGGGCGCGCTCTCGCGCCTTCCCTGGTGGCGGCCCCCGGGACGGGCGCAGCGCCGCCAGGCGATGGAGGCGCTGGAGCGGGTCCAGCTGGCCGATCAGGCCCGGCGCCCCTTCGGCGAGCTCTCGGGAGGGCAGCGCCAGCGCGTGCTGATCGCCCGCGCTCTGGTGCAGGACGCCCGCCTGCTGCTCCTGGACGAGCCCTTCTCGGGCCTTGACGCGCCGAGCGCGGAGCAGCTCATGCGGCTCCTCGCCGAGCTTGCCGCGGACGGGCGCTCGGTGCTCGTCTCGAGCCATGACATCGAGCAGGCGCGCAGCTGGGACCTGGTGCTCTGCCTCAACCGACGGCAGGTCGCCTTCGGCCCTCCCGCCAGCACGCTCACACTGGCCGTCGTCGAGGCCACCTACGGCGGATCGGTGGTGGAGCTGCCGAGAGGCGCCGAGACGGTGCGGGGGCTGGTCCCGCCGCACCACCACCCGGAGCGCTGAGGCGTGGACGGCCCCTGGCACTGGCTTGCCGATCCCTGGTCGCAGGCGATCGTGCAGCGCGCCTTCCTCGAGGTCGCCCTGCTCGGCCTCGCCGGCGGCCTGCTGGGCTGCTGGATCGTCCTCTACGGGCTCTCCTACGGCGCCGAGTCGCTGTCGCACGGGCTGTTTCCAGGGCTGGTGGTGGCCGCGCTCCTCGGGGCGCCCCTCATCCTCGGCGCCGCCGGCGGCCTGATGGTCGGAGCGCTCGCGGTCGCGCTCGCGGGTCGCCTGACGGCGATCGGCCGCGACACCGCGGTGGCGGTGGTCGTGACGAGCGCGTTCGGGCTCGGCGTGCTGCTGGCGCTCTCCCCCGCGAGCCCGCCGGGGATCCAGGGTCTCCTCTTCGGCGACATCCTCGCCAGCTCGGACTCGGACCTCCTCCTCGCCGCCGTGCTGGTGGCGGTGGTGGCCGTCGCCCTGCGGCTGCTGCACTGGCGCCTGCTGGCCGTCGGCTTCGACCGCGCCGGCGCCCGCGCGCTCGGCCTCTCCGCACTCCGCGCCGACATCGCCCTCCTCATCCTGATGTCGGCCGGCATCCTGGTCGCCGTGCAGGGGCTTGGCAGCCTGCTCGTGGTGGCGGTCCTGGTCGCCCCGGCAGCCACCGCGCGGCTCCTGGCGCGGCGAATGCTCACGATGATGTGCCTGTCCTGCAGCCTCGCCATCCTGGCGGGGCTGGGTGGTCTCTACCTCTCCTACCACGCGAGCCTGGCGGCGGGCGCCTGCATCGCCGCGGTGCTCGTGGGCATGTACCTGCTGACAGCGCTGGCAGTCAGCGTCCGGCTGCCCCGGCCGCCCCGCCGGGAGCCGGAAGGCGCGGCGGGGGCGGCGGTACCATGGGTGGCGTGAGCGAGCGCGACGACTGGGCGCAGCAGGCGCTCGCGGCCCTGCAGCGGGCCGGGCGGCGGCGTGGGAGCGCGCGGGGCGCCGTGGTCGAGCAGCTGGCGAGTCTTCGATGCGCGCTCGGCGCGCGGGAGATCGACGAGGGGCTGCGCGCGGCCGGTCAACGGGTGGGCCTGGCGAGCGTCTATCGAGCGCTCGCCGAGCTCGAGGGCCTCGGGCTCGTGCGGCGGGTGGACGTGGGCGACGGGACGGCTCGCTACGAGCCCCGGCGCGCGGAGGATGAGCATCATCACCATCACCTCGTGTGCGATCACTGCGGCCGGGTCACCCCGTTCACCGATGCGGGCCTGGAGAGCGCGATCGCGCGCCTCTCGGATCGCATCGACTTCAGCGTCGACGAGCACGAGGTGTTGCTGCACGGCGCCTGCGCCTCCTGCGCCTAGAAGGATCGCCAACCGGTGTGCCTTGCAGGTGGCCGCCCGGCAGCTGGTTCTTCCGCACGGCGATCGCCGCAACCGGCCGTCGACGCGCGAGAGGACACGGTGCAGCGTCCGGGCCACCCGCACTCTGGGCCGCGTCGCCGCGATCCCCAGTGCGCTCCTGGCCTCCGCCGGGGGGGTCCGTTTTCGCGCGGCGTTTCTCCACCTTCGCGTCCAGCCACAGGTAGGGGGAGCGGCCCTCGAGCGGGCGGCGGAAGGCCTGCACCCACCACGCGCTCCACCTTGAGGGTGGAGACGCCGTTGACGAAGGCTTCCATCACCACCGACACCAGCGCCCGCTCGCTTCGGGTGCAGCGGCTCGAGGAAGCTCGGGAAGTAGCTGCCGGCCCGGAGCTTCGGGACGAAGAGCTCGAGCGTGCCGGCGCGCGTATCCCAGCGGCGCTCGCGGTAGCCGTTTCGCTGGGTCGAGCGCGCCTCGGGGGCGCGCTCGCCGTAGCCGGCGCCGATCTGGGCCGTCACCTCGGCCTCCATGATCTGGTGGCAGAGGAAGCTCACCGCCTCCCTGATCAGGTCGGCGTGCTCGTCGGCGAGCACCTTGCGCACCAGCGCGTCGGCGCTCACGGTGTTGGGGTCGGCCATCGCGGGGCTCCTTCCACTCGGTCCATTGGCGTGAACCGAGGTTTCGGAGCTCA
>JAWVEW010000030.1:0-3383 GCA_033856495.1 Miltoncostaeaceae bacterium
GAGCTCCGCGACGCACGCCTCGTCCAGCGATCCGAGCTCGCACAGCTCGGCCGTGAACCCCTCGCGCTCCAGCCGGGCCACGGACTGGCGCACCTTGCGGATCGGGCGGCCGGCGAGCGTGAAGGCCCCGGTGTCGACGATCGCCTCGTCCCCGATGTAGAAGGGCCGCAGGCCGGCCTGCCGCCAGAGGTCGAGCAGCGGCGCCCCGGCCCCCACCACGGCGATGCGCAGACCCCGGGCCTCGGCGTGCTCCACCAGGTCCCGCACGAGCTCCTTCATCGCGCCGGGCGGCCCGACCGGCTCCCCGGCCACCAGCAGTACGCGGCCCTCGACGCGGTAGCCGAGGAACGACGAGCCGTCGCGCCCCACCAGGTACTGGAGGTCCCGCCGGAGCTTGAAGTAGCTCAGGGTGTCGGCGCCGTGGGCACGAACCAGGCGGGCGGCGATGGCCCGCGTGGCCGCCGTCGGCGGCGACGCGGCGCCGGTCGCGGCGCGGAAGGCGAGCGCCGCGACGGCGACCAGGGCGCCGACGCCGATGAGCCCAACCCCGACCGGAAGCCACGCGAACTCCCCGGAGTACCGGGCCCCGCCGGTGCCGGTCAGCAGCGCGATCGCCTCGCCGGGGATGGCGCGCCAGGGCAGCGCCGCGTCGGCCTCGCCGCGGCCCGCCCAGACCGCGACCAGCGCCAGCGCGAAGGCCCCGCCGAGGATCGCGGGCGCCCGCCGCAGCGCGCGCAGCGGCGCCTGGCGGTCGGTCCTGACGTGGAAGGCGTCGCGCCCCCAGATCAGCAACCCGGCCAGGACGAGGCTGAAGGCGGCCTCCTCGACGTCGAGCCCCTTCACCAGGTCGAGGACGCCGAGGATCACCAGCAGCCCGGTGGCGAGCGCCCAGGCGCGCCGGCGCCGCCGGGCGAGGTTGAGGGCCACGACGATCAGCGCGGCGCCGGCGGGCAGGACGAGCGCGTGGGCGGCCGGAACGACGTCGGGAGGAACGAGCCCGCGCACCATCCGGGTCCGCTCGGCCAGGTCCGGCGTGAGCGCCGAGGCGACGTTCACGAGCGCCGCCACGACGGCCAGCAGACCGAGCGCGCCGGGCAGGCGGTCGCCCCGGCGCACGGCGCGAAGGGCCATGCGAGGCCGATGGACGCCGGCGCTCCAGGCGGCCCTGTCGCGGAGCGACGGGAAGAAGTCGCGCCAGTCCTTCACCACCATCCAGCCGCCGAGAGCGGCCAGGGCCGCAATCACGTGGAAGGGGGGGTGCAGGTGCACGGCGACCGCCAGCGCGGCGGCCGCGAGCAGGCCGATGCCAACGAAGCACTCGTGCACCCGGAGGCCGAGCACGTAGCAGCGCGGCCCGAGGGGGTGGCGCTCCACCCGCAGGGCGCGTGCGGCCGCGGCGGGCGTGGGCAGACCTCCCGGCAGAGGAGGGTCGGTCACTCGCGTGCTCCCGGTAGGGCGTGGGCTGCGGCGGGGCGGGCGACCCACCGTCCCACACCATACGTCGGCCCGCGTGACGAGAACCTTACTCCTGTGCGCGGCCCATCAGGCTCGCTTCGGCGCCGGCCCGGTAGCATCGGCGACCGGCCGCCCCCGGCGCCACGCTCCGCCGCGACGGCCGGGGCGCACCCCTCGACAGGAGCCGCGTTGACCGAGCGCCTCATCCAGCTTGGCCACAGCCCCGACCCGGACGACGCGTTCATGTTCTACGCGCTGGCCGAGGGGCGCATCGAGACCGGCGAGTTCCGCTTCCTCCACCTGCTGCGCGACATCGAGACGCTGAACCGCTGGGCGACCGAGGGCCGGCTCGAGATCACCGCGATCTCCGTCCACGCCTATGCCTACCTCACCGACCGCTACCGGCTGCTGCCGCACGGCGCCTCGATGGGGGAGCGCTACGGCCCGATCGTGGTCTCCCGCGAGCCGATGGACCCGGCCCAGCTCCCTGCCCGGAGGATCGCCGTCCCGGGCCGGCTGACCAGCGCGTTCCTCGCCCTCCAGCTGGCGGTCGGGGAGATCGCCGAGCCGGTGCTCGTGCCCTTCGATCGCATCCTGGACGCCGTCGCCGAGGGCGAGGTCGACGCCGGGCTGGTGATCCACGAGGGGCAGCTGACCTACGAGCGCCAGGGGCTCCGGCTCGTGATCGACCTCGGCGAGTGGTGGGCGGACGCGACCGGCGGGCTGCCGCTGCCGCTGGGCGCCAACGCGGTGCGCCGCGACCTGGGCGAGGAGACCTCGCGCCGGCTGTCCGCGCTCCTTCGCCGGAGCATCGCGTACGGCCTCGAGCACCGCGGGGAGGCGCTCGCGCACGCGGCCCGGTACGGGCGGGGCCTCGACGGGGCGCTGGCCGATCGCTTCGTCGGGATGTACGTGAACGAGCGGACCCTGGACTACGGCGAGGACGGCCGGGCGGCCGTCGCCGAGCTGCTGCGGCGGGGGCACGAGGCCGGCCTCATCGACCGCCGGCCGGAGGTCGAGTTCGTCGACGAGGGCTGAGCGTGCCCGACGCGCCACAGGATGGGTCCCGAGACTGGCAGCCGGAGATCGACCGCTGGACCGAGCGGTTCCGCGACCTGCCGGACCCGCCGGAGCCCTTCGCCACCGCGCTCCGGGAGGGCTGGACCGAGGAGGCCCGCGAGCGGCTCGCGGCCGAGGCCGCCGGGTACCACCGCCAGCACCTGGCGCTCATGGCGCAGCTCGCGGCCTCCGGGATCGACCTGCTGCGCTTCGACGTCAGGCAGGGCGACTGCGGCGTCTGCCGACGGTACGCCGGGAAGGCCTACTCCCTGCTCGGCCAGACGCCGGGGCTGCCGCCGCCCCCGCCGCTGCCGATCTGCCCCGCCTGTCGGCACACGATGAACCTCCTCACGCCCTTCTTCCTGCAGAGCCTCGGCCTGGAGGTCGAGGACCTGGTGGCGGACGCCGAGCCCTACGAGCCTTGAGGCCTCGCCGCTGCGGCGCGCCGCCCGGTCAACGTCCGGGACGCGCGCTCGCGACGGCGACGCGCGTCCGGCT
Organism: Miltoncostaeaceae bacterium; assembly: GCA_033856495.1. Lineage (GTDB taxonomy): Bacteria > Actinomycetota > Thermoleophilia > Miltoncostaeales > Miltoncostaeaceae > JAWVEW01. Next base: position 3,013 of record JAWVEW010000030.1, read on the forward strand.
CGCGTTGTGCGCGGGCCAGTGCCCCCCGCCGCGGCCGCTTCCCCAGCGCCGCCGGGCCGCTCGGGCGCCCACCCCCCGAGCGAGCCCGGCGGCCATGCTCGCCAGCGCCTCGGGCGCCTGCCAGGAGAGCAGGTGGCCCGCGCCGGCGATCGGGACGGCGTCCGTCCCGGCAGACGGGAGCGGGTCCAGAACCCCCCGCACCGTCAGCACGCGCAGTCCGCGCGGCGCCGGCTCGCCGCCGGCGCGCATCGTGTCGATGCCGTCGAGCGCCGCCCACGGCTCCACGGCGAGGGCGTCGCGGACCCCTGCGGCGCGCACCGCCGGCGGGAGCGGGGCGCCCGCGAGGAGCTCGACCAGCATCGCCAGGTGGT
>JAWVEW010000031.1:0-8552 GCA_033856495.1 Miltoncostaeaceae bacterium
CAGGAGCCGCTCGCCGGCCGGCCCCCCCGCGACCGTCATGGCGAGGTCCCGCGGGAAGGCCGCCGGATCCACGATCGTCCAGGCCGCTCCCCGCCGGGTCAGCTCCGCGGCCACGACGGCCACGTGCGAGTCACGGGGGTCGGAGAGGATCAGGATCACGGCCGGGCGTTCGCCGGTGCGGGGAGGGCGCGCCCCGGGCGTGGTCCGCGCCCCCCGCGATTCGTCCTTGCCGCTACGCGTCCAGGTCTGACGGCATCACGTCGGGGCGCCCGTTCACGATCGTGGACGACGCCAGGATCTTGTCCGCCACCCGCTCCCAGTCGACCAGCAGCCTGGCCAGGCCCGCCGGGTCGTTCGACGAGACCACCGACAGCTTCGCCATCTCAGTCATCCGAGGCTCCATTCAGCTCGCATCGTTGCGTCGGCACCCGGTTTCGGCACCGGGCGGACGACGATACGAGGCGGTCCTCACGAACCGGTCAGCGTCGAGTCCGCGCCCATTGACGGGCGGCTCACCCGGCCGGCGGCGATGTTCTCGTCGTGGGCGAGGAGCCGGGGGGCGAGCGCCAGCGCGGCCGCGCCGGTCAGCAGCAGCGCCGCGCCGCCGAGGACGAACGGGGCGCGAAGCCCCAGGGCCTCGGAGAGAAGGCCCCCGAGCAGGGCGCCGACCGGCACCGTGCCCGCTCCCACGAGGCGCTGGGCGCTGGTGACCCGGCCGAGCAGGCGGTCGGGCACGCTGGCCTGGCGGAGCGAGAGCGTGGTGACGTGCCAGACCACCCCGACCAGGCCGCCGAGGCCGAGCATCGCGACCGCCAGGGATCGGCTCGATCCCAGCCCCAGCGCCAGCAGCGCCGCCCCCTCCACCAGGATGGCGCCCACCACCGTGGGACCGACGCCGGCGCGCCGGCCGAGCGACGGCGCGACGACGCTCCCGACGAGGGCGCCCACGGCAGCGGCGGCCAGGAGCAGGCCGTACCCGGCAGGGCCGAGCCCGAGCACGTCCAGCGCGAAGAGCACGAGCACCGCGAGCTGCATCCCCGATACGAGATTCGTCACCGCCAGGAGCGCGGTGACCGCCCTCATCGGCGCGTCGCGCCAGAGCCAGCGCAGGCCCTCGGCGATGTCGCTGCGGAGCGGCGGCCGGCCCTCGGCCGGCGGCGGCGGCGCGACGCGCCTGCGCAGCCGCAGCAGGATGAGCGCCGAGGCGACGAAGGAGGCGGCGTCCAGCAGGAAGGGCAGCCCGGCGGCGACGGCGAACAGGGCGCCGGCGAGCGGCTGCCCGAGGAAGCCGTTGGCCACGACCTCTCCGCCCGTCAGGCGCGCGTTCGCGTCCTGCAGCGCCTCCCGGGGGACCAGCGCGGGCAGGAGCGCGTGAGCGGCGCCGGTGAAGACGACGTCGCCGGCCGTCGCCGCGAACGCGACGGCGGCGATGAGGGGGACGCTCGCCCACCCCGTCAGCGCGGCGGCGCCGAGCAGCGCCAGCGCCGCCGCCCGCAGCAGATCGGCCGCCACCATGGCGGCGCGCCGGTCGACGCGGTCGACGAGGGCGCCGGCGTGGAGGCTGAGGAGGAGCCACGGAAGCTGGGCCGCCACGACGACCGCGGCGATCGAGGTCGGGTCCCGGGTCAGGCTGGCGGCGAGGAGCGGCGCCGCCACCAGGAGGGCTCCGTCGCCCAGGTTCGAGACCGCCGACGCGGTCCAGAGGCGCGCGAAGTCCGCACCCAGGCCACCGGCCGGCGAGGGGAGCCTCATGCGCCGCGGCTACGGCGAGCGGAGGGGGATCTCCGCGCGCAGGCGGGTCCCGCGGCCGCCGGGGCTGTGGACCCGCAGCCGTCCGTCCAGGGTCGCGAGCCGGTCGGCGAGCCCGCTGAGGCCCGAGCCGGGCGTGATCGACGCGCCGCCGCCGCCGTCGTCCGTCACCTCGATCATCAGGCGCTGCTCGACCACCTCGACCCGCACGGCGGCCGCGGTCGCCGACGCGTGCTTGGCCACGTTGGTCAGCGCCTCGGCCACCACGAAGTACGCCGCCGCCTCCACCGGAGGCGGCAGCCGCTCCGCGACGGCGGCGTGGACGTCCACCGGGAGCGGGGCCCGGGCGGCGAGGCTCTGGAGCGCGGCGGCGAGCCCGTGGTCGGTGAGGAGGGCGGGATGGAGGCCGCGTGCGAGCTCCCTCAGCTCGTCGAGCGCGCATCCGAGCTCGCCCAGCGCGCCGTCGATCAACGACGCCGCGGGCCCGTCGGCCGCTCGGGCGGCCAGCCGCAGGCGCAGGGCCAGCCCAACCAGGCGCTGCTGGGCGCCGTCGTGGAGGTTGCGCTCCAGCCGACGCCGCTCGGCGTCTCCGGCCTCGACCAGGCGCGCCCGCGACGAGCGGAGCTCCGCGAGCTGGGCGCGAAGCTCGATCTGCAGCCGCTCGTTCTCCAGGGCCAGCCCCGCCGCCGCGCAGGCCGCCTCGACCAGGCCGGGGGTCGCGTTCAAGGCCGGGTCGTGGACGACGGCGGCGACCGGCCGGCCGTCGCGCACCAGCGTCGTGACGGCCCGCGACGGGTCTCCGCCGAGGGCGACCGGCCTGCCCTCGGCGTCCATGAACCCGTTCCGGTCCGGCAGCCAGTGGACCAGCCTGGCCGAGGGGTCCCCGAGCACCCGCCTGAGCGCCTCCTCCAGCCCGCCGACCGCCGCCGGCGTGGAGCCCAGGCCCACCACCATGTCAGCGACCGCCCCCCGCGCCAGCTCGCTCCTCAGCAGCCCCGCCATGAGCCCGAAGGGGATCAGGAGATAGACGACTGCCTGACCGATCGCCAGCCCCTTGGAGAGCTCGAACCCGCCGAGGAAGGAGGAGTCCATGAACGGCGCCACGATGCCCGGCACGGCTGCGAGCGCGAAGATCGCCGCCGCCGCCGCTCGCGGCGCGAGCACCGGTCCGAGGACGCGCCGCGCGGCGGCGGTCGCCCCCCGCCAGCGGATCGCGACGGCCGCGACGACCGCCAGGTACACCAGCAGCCGGGCGATCTCGGAGGCCCGGAACACGTGCTCGAACAGGACGGGGTCCGACCGGAGCAGCAGCGGGTTCTCGATCGTGGCGGCGGGAGACCAGGTCGGGTCGTACGTGAGCAGGACGCCGACGCTGCCCGCGACCCCCACCCCATAGGCCAGCGCGACCAGGGCGCGGTCGGGCCGGGAGCGCAGCCGCCCGCTGCCGTCGGCCAGGAGGACCTGCACCAGGACCGCGAAGACCAGCCACCCCAGCGACCAGGAGAGCACGAAGAGGACGGTCGACGAGGGGCGCCAGATGGTCAGGTCGATCGCGTACCAGGCGAGCCCCTCCAGCACCATGAGCGGGCCCAGGCGCCGCTGCGGGTGACGGCGCCAGGCCAGCAGGCCGATCGCCACGAATGCGCATCCCACGGCGGCGTGGAGCGCGGAGGGGAGGGGCGCCCAGCTCGGCGGCGGGCCGAGCCAGTTCTTCATCTCCGCCAGGTAGCCCACCACGGCGAGGAAGAGCGTGAGCGCGCAGACGGAGGCCGCGAGCCAGACCGGGGGGCCGGCCGACTCCAACGCCGACGAGACCGCCGCCCGGGCCCGACCGGATCCACGTCCCGCTCGCGAGGACGGCGGCGGCGCGGGCAGATGGGATCGGTGCGTGACCATGGGCGCGGGTGCGATCGGGGCCGCAGCCTATTACCTTGCAGTCGCCCCTGGACACGACGGCTCCCTGCCGGCCGGCCGGCCGCGCGAGGGGCCCCCGCGCACGGCGTGCAGCCCCGGTCACAGCAGCCGGCTGTAGAGCGCCTGCGTCTCGGGACTGGGCTCGCCCCCGTGGGCGCGGACCAGCACCTCCCGGCAGATCGCGTACTGGCGCAGGGCCATCGCCCGCTCGCCGGCGCCCGCGTAGGCGCCGATGAGCGCCCGGTGCCACGCGTCGCACGAGGGCTCGAGGGCGAGCAGGCGCCGGTAGCGGACCACCGCCGGGCGCAGCCGACCCTGCCCGACGAAGGCGAGGGCGATCCGCTCGAGGACGTCGATGTACATGGCCTGCAGCTCCTCCCGCAGGCTCATGGCCCAGTCCTCGTACTTCCACTGGGGGAGGAGCGGCCCCGTGTAGGCGGCCTCCGCCGCCAGCAGCCGGGCCAGCCCCGCCCCGCCGTCGAGGTCGTGGGCGAGCCCCGCGAAGCGGGCCGCGTCCCAGACGTCGTCCTCCGCGAGGACCAGCTCGTAGGCCTCGCCGTCGGCCAGCACCCGGGCCGAGCGGTGCCGCGGCTGCAGGTCGGGCTCCAGCGCGCGCCGCAGGCTGTACACGGTCGAGTGGAGGGCGCGGAGCGCCCGGTCCGGGGCCAGCCTGGGCCAGAGCCACTCCATCAGGACCTCGCGATGGACGGGGCCCTGGGCGCACAGCAGGGCGGCGAGCAGCGTGCGCGCCTTCGGTCGCGAGAACGCCTCCTCGGGCACCACGGCGCCGCCGCTCCAGGCGGTGAACCCGCCGAGCGTCACGAAGCGCAGCGAGGCCGACCGCGTCGACCTCGCGCTCCGGGTCGAGATCAGGAGCGCGGGCGTCACCTGGCCCGCCCCCTCACGGGTCGTTGCGTCGATGGCCTCACGGTCGCGGGCCCTCCCTTCCGATTGGGCAGCCTCCCGGCACCCCGATTCTTCAGCCGGGGCGGCGGGGCGCCAAGCGGGCCGGCACCCGGCCGTGGGGGAGCCAAACCCGCGGACGCGGAGTGCGGTTGACCGCACCCCGGAGTGGGAGCAGCCGTAACGACGACGGCGCTCCGCCCTGGAATGATCCGAGGTGGTGGCCCGACGGCTCCTCATCGTGGACGACCACCCGAGCTTTCGCGAGAGCGTCCGCCTGCTGCTCAGCGCGGAGGGCTACGAGGTGGTGAGCGAGGTCGGCGACGGGGCCGCCGCGCTGGCCGCCGCCCGCGCCCTGAAGCCCGACGTCGTGCTGCTGGACATCCGGCTGCCCGACACCGACGGCTTCGTGGTGGCGGCCGAGCTCACCGCCGGGCCACTCGGCCCGATGGTCGTGCTCACCTCGAGCCGGGACGACGCGGGCCTGCCCCGGCTGGTGCGGGAGAGCGGCGCGCGCGGCTTCATCCCCAAGGCGGAGCTGAGCGGCGCCGCGCTCGACGCGCTCCTGGGATGATCCGGCCCCCATGAGGGTCGTGATCGCCGAGGACTCGATGCTCCTGCGCGAGGGCATCGCCCGCCTGCTGGAGGACGCCGGCCTGCAGGTGGTCGGCCTGGCCGGCGACGCCGAGGAGCTGATGCGGAAGGTCGCCCTGCACGTCCCCGACGTGGCGATCGTCGACATCCGGATGCCGCCCAGCCAGTCGGACGAGGGGCTGCGGGCCGCTCACGAGATCCGGCAGCGCTTCCCCGCGACGGGCGTGCTCCTGCTCTCCCACTACGTCGACGAGGCTTACGCGGTCGAGCTCTTCGACCGGGGCCCGGCGGGGCTTGGCTACCTGCTCAAGGACCGCGTCAGCGACCTCGGACGCTTCGTCGACGCCGTCCGCCAGGTGGCCGACGGCGGATCGGCCCTCGATCCCGAGGTGGTGTCGCGGCTGATCAACCGGCGCCGGCGCGACGACCCCCTCGAGGTGCTGACCCCCCGCGAGCGGCAGGTGCTCCAGCTGATGGCGGAGGGCCGCTCCAACCACGGGATCGCCGAGCAGTTCGTCGTCACCGAGCGCGCGGTGGAGAAGCACGTGACCAGCATCTTCGCCAAGCTCGGGCTCGCGCCGGCGACGAGCGACTCCCGGCGGGTGCTGGCGGTTCTCACGTACCTTCGGGCCTAGATTCCGCCGCCCCTCCGGGAGCCTGCGACGCCCAGGTCTGCGCCCAGGCCTCCAGCTCGCGCACGACCTGCCAGAGCGCACGGCCCTTGGCGGTCAGCCGGTAGGCGCCCGCCCCGCCGGCGCCCGGGTCGCGCTCGATGATGCCCTCCTCCTCCAGCTCGCGCAGCCGCTCCGTGAGCAGGCGCGCGCTGAGGCCCTCGACCGCCGAGCGGATCTCCGTGAAGCGCACCGGGCCGTCGAAGGCGACCCGGATCACCGCCGCGCTCCAGCGGCGGCCGACGATCTCGGCCGCACGCTGGTAGCGCTGGCAGACGGGCTCCCGCTGCTCGCACCGCCGGTCCATCACGACACAGCCACCGACCGTCAGCCTACGCGGCGATCAGCCCCTCGTGGTGGGCCGCCGGCTCGAGGGCCACCGCCAGCGCCTCCTCGACGGTGAGGACGGGGTGGAAGCGCATGCTCTCCCGCACCTCCTCCGGCACGTCCTCCAGGTCGCCCCGGTTGCGCTCGGGCAGGATGACGTCGGTGAGGCCGGCGCGGTGGGCGGCGAGCACCTTCTGCTTCAGCCCGCCGATCGGCAGCACCCGTCCCTGCAGCGTCACCTCCCCTGTCATCCCGACGTGCGGGTGGACGCTGCGGCCGCTGAGCAGCGACGCCAGCGCCGTCACCATCGTGACGCCCGCGGACGGGCCGTCCTTGGGCACCGCCCCCGCCGGCACGTGGAGGTGGAAGCGCCGGCGCGCCAGCGCGCCCGGCTCCAAGCCGATGTCCTCGGCGTGCGCCTCGGTCCAGGTGAGCGCGATCTGCGCCGACTCGCGCATGACGTCGCCGAGCTGGCCGGTCAGGACCAGCCGGTCCGGCGACCCATCCCCCGCCATGGAGCTGGCCTCGACGAACAGCACGTCGCCGCCGGTGCCGGTCACGGCGAGGCCGGTCGCCACGCCGGGGGTCGCCGTGCGCTCGGCCGCCTCGTTGTGGAACCGCGGCCGGCCCAGGGCCGTGCGCAGGTCCTCCGGACGGATCGCGATCGGGGTCGCCTCGCCCTCGGTCACGCGGGTGGCCGTCTTCCGCAGCGCCCGCGCGAGCGCGCGCTCCAGCGAGCGGACCCCCGCCTCGCGGGTGTAGTCGGCGATCACCGCCCGGATCGCGTCGTCCGTGACCTCGACCTCGTCCGGCCGCAGGCCGTTGCGCTCGATCTGGCGCGGCAGCAGGTAGCCGCGCGCGATGGCGAGCTTCTCCTCCTCCGTGTAGCCGTCGAGGGTGATGACCTCCATGCGGTCGAGCAGCGGCCGCGGGATCGTGTCCGCGACGTTGGCGGTGGCGATGAAGAGCACCTCGGAGAGGTCCAGCTCCACGTCCAGGTAGTGGTCCCGGAAGGTGTGGTTCTGGGCCGGGTCGAGCACCTCGAGCAGGGCCGAGGACGGGTCGCCGCGCCAGTCGGCGCCGACCTTGTCCACCTCGTCCAGCATGATCACCGGGTTCCGGGTTCCGGCCTCGCGCAGGGCGCGGACGAGCCGGCCCGGCAGCGCGCCGATGTAGGTGCGGCGGTGGCCCCGGATCTCCGCCTCGTCGCGGATGCCGCCCAGGCTGATGCGGGAGAACTCCCGCCCCAGCGCGCGCGCCACCGACTGACCGAGCGAGGTCTTGCCCGTGCCGGGCGGACCCACCAGGGTCAGGATCACGCCGCTCGCGGCGTCGTCCATGCCGCGCTCACGGCGCAGCCGGCGCACCGCCAGGTACTCCAGGATGCGCTCCTTGACCTCCTCCAGCCCAGCGTGGTCGGCGTCGAGCGTGGCCCGCGCGTCCGACACGTCGAGACGCTCCTCGGAGCGCGTGTTCCACGGCAGCGAGACCATCCACTCCAGGTAGGTGCGGATCATCCCCGCCTCAGGGCCCTCCGGCTGGCGCTCCAGGCGGCCAAGCTCACGCTCGGCCTCCCGTCGGGCCGCCTCCGGCAGCTCGGCCTCCTCCAGCCGCCGCCGCCAGTCCTCCACTCCTCCGGGCTCATCGGCCTCCCCGAGCTCCTTGCGGATCGCCTCCAGCTGGCGGCGCAGCAGGTGCTCCCGCTGCGTCCTGTCCAGCCCGTCCTTCACCTCGTCGCGGATGCGCCGGCGCAGGCTCATGTCCACGAGCCGCTCGCGCTGGGCGGCGATGGCGCGCTCCAGGCGCTTCACCACATCCATCGTCTCCAGCAGCTCGACCTTGACCGCGGTCGCGATCTCCGGGCTGTAGCCGGCGGTGTCGGCCAGCCGGCCGGGATGCGTGACGCCGCGCAGGAAGCTGCTCACCTGGCCGCCGTCGCCGCGCAGCTCGAGGATCTCCTCCACCACCGCCCGGTACTCGCGCGCCAGCTCGTGGGCGCGCTCGTCCAGCTCCTCGGGGTCCGGGAGCTCGTTCACGCGCACGCGCAGGCCGGAGCCGCCGCTCTGAGCGGGGCCAAGCTCGGCGCGGTGCAGCGCCCTGAGGCCCACGGCCCGGATGCCTCCGGGGAGGGTGGCCTCGCCCTCGACCGCCGCCACGACGCCGACGGCGCCGAAGCGCCCTTCCAGGCGCGGCACGACCACCAGGCGTCCGTCGGTGGCTGCGGCGAGCGCCGCGGCCTCCTCCGCCGTGGTCACAGGAAGGGTGATCTCCATGCCGGGCAGGATCACGGCGTCGTCCAGCGGCAGCAGCGGCAGGAACACGGCGGGACTCTCGGCGTAGCTCACTTGACCCTCCAAATCGGATTACGCCGGTGAGGTTACTCTTCGTAACCAC
>JAWVEW010000032.1:0-4564 GCA_033856495.1 Miltoncostaeaceae bacterium
CGACCGCGGCGTAGACCCCGAAGGCCGCCGCGGCAGCGGCCAGTGCGGGGATGCCCGGGATCAGCGCGACCGCCGCCGCCGCCGCGCCGGCCAGGGCGACCCTCCAGACGAACGCGAAGCTCGGCAGCAGCCGCCGGTCGGCGCGCCCGAGGAAGAGCAGGAGCAGCGCGGCCAGCACGCCCTCGGAGATGGCCGCGGCCACCGCGGCGCCCACGGCGCCCGCCGCCGGCACGAGCGCGAGCCCAAGGCCCAGCACCACCAGCAGCGCGACCCCGTTCGCGACGGCCACGCTCCTTTGCCGGCGCACAGCCACGAGCCCCAACAGCCAGACCTGCCCCACGAACAGGCCGATCAGCGCGACCGCGTGGATCCTCAGCACGCCGGCCGCGCCCTCGAACTCCTCGCCGCCCAGCAGCCGGACGACCGGCTCGGCCGGGATGATCACCAGGAGGGCGAGCCCTACCGCCACCAGCAGCCCGACCTCCAGCATGCGCTGGAGGCCGTAGCGGAGCCGTTCCAGGTCCTCCGCGCCAGCCACCGACAGCACCGGCAGCGCGATCGAGAGCAGGATCGAGGGCAGAATCAGCAGCACCTCGAAGATCCGCAGCGAGGTGGCGAAGTAGCCCGTCTCGAGCGGCGAGGAGACGAGCGACATCAGGATCACGAGGACCCGGTAGTAGATGACGCTCATCGCGAGCGCGACCGCCAACGGCAGCGCCTCGCGCACCAGCGGACGCCAGTCGCCCGAGCGGAAGGCTGGCCGCATTCGGGCCGCCGAGCCCACCAGCAGCGGCGTCACCGCGAGCACGCCGACGCCGACGAGGATCTGGATCGCGAAGAAGGGCAGCAGCGACGCGCCGGCAGCGACCAGGAACGCCACCCCGGCCAGCGTCAGCGCGTTCCTGAGAACGTCGGCGAGCGTCAGCCGCCCGATCCGCAGCTCCACCGACAGCGGCAGCATCATCGTGGCCTGGACGTTGACGAGGATCACGCCGATCCCTCCCAGAAGGGTGCCGAGAACGAGCGTCCGGTCGTAGCCGGCGGCGGCTGCGAAGGCGACCGCGCCCGCGACGCCGAGCGGCGTGGCGACCAGGCGCAGGGCGACCAGGCTGGCCAGAAGGCGCTCGCGCGTGGGGCCGGCCGGCAGTACCGACAGCTCCCGCGCGCCCACCGCGGTGAGGCCGGCGTCGGCGACGCCGCTGACGATGCCGAGGAGCGCCGCGACGGTCGCGTAGCGGCCGAACTGAATCACCCCCAGGTGGCGCAGCAGGAGCACCGAGACCGCCGCGCCCAGCACCAGGCCGGCGAGGTAGCCCAGGCCGCGTACCGCCCCGCCCCGGATCACCTGCGCGCCGGCCTGCGGGGAGCGGAGGACGTCCACCGGCTCCTCCGAGCGGGTTCCGCCGGCCGTCTCGGGCGATGGGGGGGTGATCATCGGAGCGCCGCCGGCCCGGCTCGGGGCGGAGGCTCGCGTATCATCGCAGTCGATCGTGCAGGCGACGGTGGTCATCCCCACGCTCGACGCGCGCGACCTCCTCGCCCCTACCCTCGAGAGCCTGGCGCGGCAGACCGTGCCCGCCCGCGTGGTCGTGGTGGACAACGCCTCCCGCGACGGAACCGCCGAGATGGTCGCCGACCGCTTCCCCGGCGTGATGGTGCTGCGCAACGAGCGCAACCTGGGGTTCGGCCGCGCCATCAACCGCGCGCTGCCCGCCGTGGACGGCGAGTTCGTGGTGCTGGTCAACAACGACGTCGTCTGCGAGGCGGCGTTCGTCGAGGAGATCTGCCGTCCCTTCGACGACCCTGCGATCGGGATGGTGGCGGGCGTGCTGACCCGAAGCCGCGAGCCCGGCGTGATCGACTCCGCGGGCATCGAGCTCGACCGCACGCTCGGCGCGGCCGACCGCCTGGAGGGCCGGCCCGTCGATGCCGCCCTTGCGGCCCCCGACCCGGTCGGCCCGTGCGGCGGGGCCGCCGCCTACCGCACCTCGGCGCTGCGCGCGGTCGGCGGCTTCGACGAGAGCTTCTTCGCCTACTGGGAGGACGTCGACCTGGCGATCCGGCTGCGCCTGGCCGGTTGGGGCTGCGCGCTGGCGCCCCGGGCGCGCGCGGTCCACCACCACGGCGCGACGCTGGGAGCCGCCTCGCCGCGCCAGCGCGAGCTTCACGCCTTCGGACGCGGCTACGTGCTGGCCCGCTACCGGGTGACGCGCCGGCCGCTGCGCCGGCTGCAGGTGGCCGTCCTCGACTGGCCGGCGCTGCTCGTGCACCTGCTGGTGCGGCGGGAGCCCGCGCCGCTGCGCGCCCGCTGGCGGGGGGGCCGCGAGGGCCGCGCGCGCGGGTTCGCCCCATCCGCGGAGCACCTGGCGACGGTCCCGTTCCGCGAGGCGCTCGCCCGGCAGGCGAGCTTCCTGGGGCTGCGCCTGCGGCGACGGCTGCCGGCGCACCTCTACGAGGGCGGGCCGGCGGCCGGCGCGGCCGACGGCGAGCGAACCGGGGCTCAGAGCAGTTCCCGGTAGACCGCGAGCGTCTCGCGGGCGGCACGGTCCCAAGAGAACTCGCCCAGACGCCGCCGGCCTGCCGCCACCATCGAGGCGCGTCGGTCGGGATCGCGGGCGAGCGCCACCAGCGCGTCGGCGATCGCCACCGGCCGGGCGGCGTCGACGTAGGCCACCGCGTCGCCGCCGACCTCGGGCAGCGAGGCCGCCGAGGAGGAGAGCACCGGCACCCCCCGCTGCATGGCCTCGAGCAGAGGTAGACCGAAGCCCTCCTGCAGCGACGGGTAGACGAAGAGCAGCGCGCCCTCGTAGAGCGCGTCCAGGGTCGGGTCGTCGACCCGACCTGCCAGCGTCACGGCCGGTCCGAGCCCTGACGCCGCGACCGCCTCGCGCAGCGCCCGGTCGCCGGTTCCGGCCGCGCCCACCAGCACCAGGCGCAGGCCGGGCTCCCGCTGGCGAGCGAGCGCCAGCGCGGCGATGAGGGCCCCCAGGTTCTTGTGCGGCTGGCTGGTCGCGACCGAGAGCAGGTAGGGGGCCGCAACCCCGGCGCGCGCGCGCAGCCGCGCCGCCTCCCCCGGCGGGAGGGAGACCGGCGAGCGGCCCGGGCCCAACTGGACCACCCGCAGCCTGCGGGGGTTCACCGCATAGCGCTCCACGATGTCGTCCGCTGTCGCCCGGGAGTCGGCGATGATCCGCTCGGCCCGGCGCAGCATCCGCGGCACCAGCGCCCGCAGGACCCGCGCGCGGGCGCCGGGGAAGGCCTCCGGCCAGCTCTCGAAGATCAGGTCGTGCACCGTCACCGCGCGGGCCATCGGCGCCCAAAGCGGCGAGGTGGTGCCCAGCGAGTGGAGCACTCCGACGCCGTCGCGGCGCGCCGCGGCGACCAGCCCCGTGAGCTCCCAGCCGAGCCGCTGCGCGCGCGAGCTCGAGCGGCTGGGCGCGACCGAGATCCGCACGTTGGGAGGCAGGTCCCAGGGCACGGAGCCGGCCTCCCGCGAGAGGTAGAGGATGAAGCGGCGGCGCGGCGCGGCCTCCCCGAGCGCCCTGACCAGCTCGCGGGTGTAGGTTTCGGTGCCCCCGACGTGCGCCGGCTCCAGGAAGAGGGCGTTCAGCCCGACGGGCGGCCCCGGGCCCTCAAACAGCCCGGGCAAGCGCCTGCCACTGGTAGACCAGGAAGTCGGCCGACAGGCCGCGGGTGAGGCGGGCGACGAGCCGCGAGGCGGGGACCAGCGGGTCGTGGCCGATCCCGACCAGGGTCCAGCCGGCGCCCGAGAGCGCCGCCGCGAGGTCGCGGCGCGTGAACCACCGCAGGTGGGTGATGTCCCGGTGCCCCCACTCCGCGTAGCCGAAGGTGCCCCGCAGCGCCAGGTCGCGCAGCAGCGAGTGGTGGCGGGCGTTCGGCACCGACACGTGCAGCGACCCGCCCGGGGCGGCCCGCCCCCGCAGCGCCCGAAGGACGCCCCAGGGGTCCACCAGGTGCTCCAGCACGTCGTAGCAGAGGATGGTGTCGAAGGGGCCGGCCAGGTCGGCGAGGAGCTCCTCCACAGGGCCGCGCAGCACGCGGTCGTAGCGCGCGCGCGCCGCCTCGGCAGCGGCCTCGTCGAGCTCGATGCCGGTGATGTGGGCGGCTCCGGCCCGCCGCAGCGGCGCCGCCGCCCCGCCGCCGCCGCAGCCGACGTCGAGCACCCGCCCCAGCGGCCGGGGCAGCCGCGCCACCAGGTCCGCCCGCTGCTGCGCGTAGTAGCTCTCCGGCTTCCGCTCCAGCGCCGGCGCGGCGCCCGGCCCCCCGGCGCGCCTCCGGACGTGTCCAAGAAGGCCCCTCACGCCCGCCGGGCCTTCACGATCAGCCCCTGGGAGAGCCGCGGGAACCAGTCCCCGGTGAGCGCCAGGGCCGGCCAGATGACGTCGTTCAGGAGTCGCTGGGGCAGCAGCGGCACCCAGTTGCCGCGCACGCGCTCGGGGCGGAGGCCCACCCGGCGCAGCTGCCGGCGCAGCACCGGCGCGGTGTACGCGCGCACGTGCCCCTCGCCGGCCAGTTCGTGGTCCACCCACAGGGGGTAGAGGCC
>JAWVEW010000033.1:0-3540 GCA_033856495.1 Miltoncostaeaceae bacterium
CGATGAGGTACGGGCACTCCATCCCCCCGAGCACGCCGTCGAGCGTGAACGGCCGTGCCTTCTCCAGCGCGGCGGCCATGGAGTCGGCGCCGAAGACCCACTTGATGTGGCCCGCGAGGCCGTGGTCCTCGCCCGCGCCTCCCCACAGGTCCTGGATGCTCCAGATGGCGCCGTGGGAGACGACGGCCGCAAGCCGGTGCTCGAACGAGCCGGCCCGTGCCGCGTAGTAGCCGCCGAGGCTCGACCCCGAGACCGCGATGCGCGACGGGTCGACGTCGTCGCGGGTCTCGAGGTAGTCGATGCAGCGGCCCACCGGGACCTCGTAGTCATAGCGGTTGTGAACGCCGAAGCGGCGCAGCGTCGCGCCCTGGCCCGGGCCGTCGACGAGCAGGCAGCTGATGCCGCGACGCAGCGACCCGTTGCCGACCATGAACAGGAGCTCCTCCTTGAAGGAGTCCAGCCCGCCGAAGGCGATCAGCACCGGCTGGCGGCCGGTGTCGTAGGGGGCGCGGATGAAGTAGCCCGCGAGGTGCACGCCGTCCTCGTACGGGATCTCGACGCGCTCGACCGGCGGCGTGAAGTAGCGCCCCGCCTTCTGGAAGCTCGCCTCGCACTTGTCGAACGTCGCCAGGCGCCGGGGGTCGTCGCCGGCCAGCCAGAACTCGGCCGAGCGGTAGTTGTCGACCGCCCGCAGCCAGCAGGCCTTCGCGGTCTGCACGTTGCCCGCCGCTTCGGCGGCGTCGCCGCGCGCGCGATTGCGCTCCGCCGTCACGAGCCACTCCTCGTGCCAGCTCTCGTCGTCGCCCGGCTTCATGCGGCTCGCGGTCTGGAAGCACTCGCTGATCGAGCCGCCTCCCTCCTGCGTCTCGCCGAGCGCGCGACGGAACTGGTAGCTCATCCACGGGTGCTCGGGCCAGTGGTGCCAGCCGTAGGGCTCGAAGTGGGCTCCGCGCTCGGCGGTGAGCTGCTCGATCGTGCTGTCGGTCATCGTCCTTGCTCCTGATGGTCATGGGCGGGCTGTGGCAGGTCGAAGAATCGGCGCGCCGAGCCGGTCAGCACGGCGTCGCGCTCGTCCGGCGCCAGTGCCTCGTCGATCGCGCTGAGGTTCGCGGCGGGGTCGGCGACCGAGAACGGATGGTCGGAGCCGAACGCCATCTGGTCGACGCCGACGAGCTCGCGCACCGCGAGCACGGCGGGCGCGTGGTAGACGAGGGCGTCGAAGAACACCTTGCGCAGGTCGTGCGTCGGCGGCGAGGTCAGCGCCTCCCGCACGCTCGGGTCCGATCGCCACGCGGCGTCCAGGCGCCCGCCGAGGAACGGGAGGGTCCCGCCTCCGTGCGAGGCGACCAGGCGCAGTCCGGGATGCCGCTCCAGGACACCGGCGAAGACGAGCCGGGAGAGGGCCACGGTGGTCTCGAACGTGAAGCCGAGCGCCACCGGGAAGGCGTGCCCCCACCCGCTGAGCTGCTCGCGGCCGACCAGGTAGTGCGGGTGCAGGAGCAGCGGGAGGCCGGACTCCTCGAGGGCCGTCCACACGGGCTCGAGCTCCGGGTCGTCGAGCTCGCGGCCGCAGACCCGGCAGCCGTTGATGGCGCCGTAGAGCGTCGGCGTGCCGGCGATCTCGGTGACGGTCAGCGCCGCCTGCGCGATGTCGTGCTGGGGCAGCACGCCCATGCCGACGATGCGTCCCTGCGTCAGGCCCTCCAGCGAGGCGAAGTACTCGTTGGCGCGGAGGGCCAGCTCGGGCGCCTCGTCGCCGTCGAAGGGATCGAGCCACGGATTGCCCAGCGAGGCGACCGTCTGGCCGATGCCGTGCGACGCCATGAACGCGAGCTTGGCGTCGAGGTCCCAGTACTCCTCGTCCATCGGCCGTCCGTGCTCGCCCTCGAAGATCACGAAGCGCTCGGCGCCGGGTTCGCCGACGACGCGGGGCGGGGCGGTCCGGCGCTTGAGCGCCTCGACGTACCAGCGCGGGTACAGGTGGGAGTGGATGTCGACGGTCGCGGGCATCAGCGGTTCTCCTGGTTGGGCTCGGGCCGGCCGAGCTCGTGGTAGAGCTCCGGGCGCCGCCAGCGCAGCACGCCGGGAATCGTCCGGTAGGGCTTGGGGAACTCGATGCGCTCGTCGCGCGAGCGCAGGAAGGACAGCCGGTCGCGGTCGAGGTCGGCGATGAGCATGCCCTCGTCGCCGGACTGGGCGAGCACCTGCTCGGGAGCGGCGACGATGCCGACCCCCTCCTCGTCGGCGGCATAGAGGTTCTGGACCGCCGCGGTGTGCACGAGGTTCTCGATCGCGCGGGCCCAGACCATGGTGCGCCACGTGGGCAGGAGCTCGTTGATCGCGCCTCCGGCCGGGAACAGGATCGTCTCGGCGCCCTTGAGCGCCAGCGAGCGGGCCAGCTCCGGGACGTAGACCTCGCTGCAGACCAGCAGGCCGATGGGCCCGAGCCGCGTGTCGAACACGGCGGGCTCGTGCGAGGAGGCGGCGTAGTCGAAGCCCCACGCGTCGATGTCGCGGTAGATGTAGGGGCCGGTCGGGGTGGTGCGGCGGTACGGCGGGGCGACCACGCCGCGGTCGTCGATCAGGTGGAGGACGACGTGATGGCGGTGCGCGTCCGCCGGTTCGATCGCGCCGGCCACGACGTGCAACCGCAGCTCGGCCGCCTTGGCGCTGAGGCGACCGAGCGCCTCGAAGTCGTTGTCGGGGTTGGTCGGCCCGGGGTACCCCTCCGGGAACAGGACGAGGTCGGCCTGCGCGGCGTGCGCGCGGTCCATCCACCGCAGCGCATCGTCGACGTTGCGCGCCTCCTCGGCGCCGGTGTGGGCCCGCGGCTGCACCGCGGCCAGCCGGAAGCTCATCGCGGGTCTCCGTCCTGGAGACCCTGGAGCAGCACGTCACGGGCGCGCCCCAGGTGGTCGCCGAGCAGCGCGACCGCCGCGTCCTCGTCGCCGTCGCGCAGCAGCTCGAGGAGCACGGCGTGCTCCTCGACGAACTGCTGCTGATCGTCCGGCGACCCCACCGCGAACGCGTCGAGGCCGGCGATGCGACCACGCAGGTGACGCAGGAGATCGCTGAGCGTCCGGTTGCGTGACGCGATCATGATCAGACCGTGGATCTGCTCGTTGATGCCGGCGAGCTCGTCGAAGCGACGCCGCCGGAGGGCCCGCCGGTCGGCCGCGATCAGCTCGGCCAGCCGCGTGAGCTCCTCGTCGGAGATGCACGACGCGGCGAGGCGGACGGCCTCGCCCTCGAGGAGCTCCCGCACCACGAACATCTCGGCCACCTCCCGCGCCGAGAGCCGGTGGACCACGAGCCGCGAGGCCCCGTCACGGACCAGGTACCCCTCCAGCTCGAGGTGCAGCAGCGCCTCGCGCACCGGGGTGCGGCTCATCCGCAGCATGGGCCCCACCTCGACCTCCAGCACCGCCTCGCCCGGCGCGATGCGGCCGCCGATGATCGCGGCGCGCAGCTCCTGGTAGGCGCGTTCCGACAGCGAGTCGGTGCTCATGCCGGTCCCTCCTCGCCGCGCAGGGCTCGCGC
>JAWVEW010000034.1:0-6020 GCA_033856495.1 Miltoncostaeaceae bacterium
GGCGCGTCGAACCGGACCGATACTCGGGGCATGCCGCCGTTCCACTCGCTCGCCTCGACCAGGTCCCGCCTGGCGCTCGCCGCCGAGGCCATGGGCGCGCTGGTGGTGTTCCTCGCGCGGGTCTTCCTCCCCGAGGGCCGTTCGCGCCGCTGACGAGGTGAGGCAGCGGCTTGCCGGAGCTGCCGCGCGGCTCGCGCGGCCGCACCGCCCGCCCCCCCGGTTGGGGGGGCAGAACTGACCGGCCGGGGCGCAGAAGTTCCAGCGCCGCGCTCGTAGGGTCCGCGCTGCATCGAGGCTCTTCCCTTCGGTGCCACGCCCGAGGCCGTCCCAGCGGCGCTCGGGCATCGTCGTTCAGGGGTGCGGGACGGACGCATCCCGCAGGGCGGCGCGCCAGCGGCCGGCATCGCAGCGCACGCGGAGCCCGACGCCGAAGCACGCGCTCACCGGCTCGTCGCGAAGCACGTCCTCGAGGGGACCCGCGGCCAGCACGCGCCCGGCGCGCAGGAGCAGCGCGTGGGTCGTCGTGGGCGGGATCTCCTCCAGGTGGTGGGTCACGGTGACCGTGGGCAGGTCGGGCCGGCGCGCCGCCAGCGCCGTCATCGCCCCGATCAGCCGCTCCCGCGCCGCCAGGTCGAGGCTGCGCGCCGGCTCGTCGAGCGCCAGCAGCGACGGATGGGCCATGAGCGCGCGCGCCAGCAGGAGCCGCTGGCGCTCCCCCTGGGAGCAGACGTCGAAGGGGCGCCGGGCGAGCTCCGCGGCCCCGACGAGCCGCAGCAGGTCGGCGGCGCGCTGCCGGTCGGCCTCGCGCAGGCGGCCGCCCTGCAGGCCGATGCTGCCGAAGGCGCCGGTCAGGAGCACCTGCTCTCCGGTCAGGGCGGGAGCCAGCGCGCGCCCGGTCCGGGCGTCCACCAGGCCGATGCGCTCGCGCAGGGCGCGGAGGTCGGTCCTGCCGAGCCGCCGGCCCAGCACCCACACCTCGCCGGCGGAGGGGTGGGAGACCGCGGCCCCGAGCTCCAGCAGGGTGGACTTGCCGGCGCCGTTGGGGCCGAGCACGACCCAGTGCTCGCCGGGCTCCACGTCCCAGTCGACGCCCTCCAGCACCGGCGCGCGCGGGGCCTCGGGGCGGAGCCGGCGCAGCACTGCGACGCCCCGCATGGCGATCGCCCGGCCGCCGGGCGGGCGGCCGTCGGAGCGCTCCCCGGCGGGGGTGCCCTGGGTGTCGGAGGAGGTGCGCACGCGCAGCGGGGCGACCGTCCGAGCCGTCGGCGGCCGCGGATATAGTGCCCGCACGCCGAGGTGCTGTGCCCCCCTGTCCCCCGGCCTGACGCGAGCCACTCGGCGCGCGGGCGACCGCGCTTGCTCCGGCGCGAGCAGCGAAGGCGGAACGTGAACCGGAAGCACCTCACCCTGGCTGCGGCCCTCATGGCGGTCGTCCTCGTCGGCATCGCCGCGGGTTGCGGCGGCGGATCCGCCGGGGGCGTCTCGGCCCTGCCGGCCTCCTCCTGCTCGCCGATCGTCTACGAGGGGCCGGGCGACCCCGACATCCTGATCGCCTCCGACCTGCCCCTGCAGGGCGCCAACCGGCCGCAGACGGTCCAGATGACGGAGGCGATCAAGTTCCTGCTCGCCCAGCGGAACTACACCGCCGGCACGTTCCACGTCGCCTACCAGTCCTGCGACGACGCCACCGCACAGGCCGGCGCCTGGGACTCCGCCAAGTGCAGCGCCAACGCGGCCGCCTACGCCGAGAACCGCAAGGTGGTGGGCATCATCGGCACCTTCAACAGCGGCTGCGTCAAGCTCATCATCCCGGTCACCAACCGCGCCCCCGACGGGCCGGTCGGCATCATCAGCCCCGTGAACTCGTACGTGGGGCTCACCCACGCCGGCCCGGGCACGGTGGCCGGGGAGCCCGACATCTACTACCCGACCGGCAAGCGGAACTTCGTCCGGATCGTGGCGGCCGACGACTACCAGGGCGCCGCCGACGCGATGTTCATCAAGAGCGTCGGCGTCACGAGCGTCTATTACCTGAACGACAAGGACAACTACGGCTTCGGCGTCGCCACCAACACCCGCAACGCGATGAACGCGCTGGGCGGCGTCAGCACGGCCGGCTTCGAGGCGTGGGACAAGAATGCCTCGAGCTACGAGGCGCTGGCGCGCCGCGTCAAGGACTCCGGCGCGAACGGGGTGTTCCTCGGCGGCACGATCGACCACAACGGCGGCAAGCTGATCAAGGACCTTCGCACCGTGCTGGGGACCGGGGTCCCGATCTTCACGCCGGACGGCTTCACCCCGGCCGAGTCGATCGTCAGTGGCGCCGGCGCCGCCGCGGAGGGCGTCTACCTCAGCATCGCCGGCCTGCCCCTCGCGCAGCTGGGGCCGGCCGGACAGGCGTTCGTGAAGGACTTCGGCACCCAAGTGGGCGGGACGCCGCAGGTCTACGCCGCCTACGCCGCCCAGGCGGCGCAGGTGCTGCTGGACGCCATCGCGAACTCGGACGGCACCAGGGCCGCGGTGAACGCCAACCTCCAGAAGGCCACCGTGAAGGACGGCATCCTCGGCACGTTCGCGATCGACGAGAAGGGCGACACGACGCAGAACCCGGTCACGATCTACCAGCTGAAGAACGGAATTCAGACGACCGTGCGGGTGATCACGCCGCCGCCCTCCCTGGTCGCCGCTTCCTAGCGGTCCGGATCGAGGCGGGGGCGCGGCCCTGAGCCGGTCCGCCATCGCCGCGCTGCGCCGGCCGCTGGTCGGCCTGCTGCCGCGGCGGGCCGGCCGGGCGGCGACGCTCGTGGGCGGCGCGATCCTGCTGGGCGCGCTCGCCATCTGGATCGTCGGCAACTTCCTCCAGACGCCGGCGAGCTTCGCCAGCGTGCTGATGATCGGGATCACCAACGGGGCGATCTTCGGCCTGATCGCGCTCGGCTACACGCTGGTCTACGGGATCCTCGAGCTCATCAACTTCGCCCACGGCGACGTCTTCATGCTCGGCGGGATGATGGCCGCCACGCTGGCGCTGGGCCTCTTCTCGCTGGTGGAGGGCACGTCGGCGTACGTGCTCTACCCGGCGCTCCTGGGGACGCTCGTGATCGCGATGGTGTTCTGCGCCGCGCTGAACGCGCTCATCGAGCTGGTGGCCTACCGGCGCCTGCGCGGAGCGCCCCGGCTGGCGCCGCTCATCACCGCGGTCGGGGTCTCCTTCATCCTCCAGAACGTGGGGCTGATCTGGAAGGGCCCGGGATACGTGTCGCTGCCGCGCCTGCTGCCGCAGGGGGAGGTGTTCTCGGCCGGCGGCGTCAGCTACACCTGGGACAAGCTGATCGTGCTGCTGGTGACGGCGCCCGTGCTCGTCGGCCTGATCCTCCTCGTGCAGCGCACGCGCGCCGGCAAGGCGATGCGCGCCGTCGCCCAGGACCCCGACGCGGCGCGGCTGATGGGCATCGACGTCGACCGCACGATCTCGTTCACGTTCGCCCTGGCGGGCGCGCTGGCCGGCGCGGCCGGCTTCCTCTACGCGCTCTACGTCACCACCCTGCGCTTCGACGTGGGCTTCCAGCAGGGCCTCCTCGCGTTCACGGCGGCGGTGCTGGGCGGCATCGGCAACCTCGCCGGCGCCGTCCTCGGCGCGCTGATCATCGGGCTCATCCAGGCCTTCAACGAGGGCCTGGGCTGGCTGTCGCCCGGCAGCGACTGGACCCAGTCGATCGTGTTCAGCGTCCTCATCCTGATCCTCGTCCTGCGCCCGGAGGGCCTGCTCGGGGAGCGCACGCCGGAGGGCGGATGAGGCGCGTGCGGGCGCGTGCGGGCGCCCTGCGGGCGCAGGCGCTGGCGCTCGCGGGCCGGTACGGCGGCGACCGGATCACCGCGCGTTGGCGGCGGCTCCCGCCGCGGCTTCGCGGCCCGCTGCTGCCGGTGCTCCTGATCGCGCTGGCGGCGGGCTACCCGCTGTACCGCAACGACCTCTTCGCGCTCCCGGTGGTGGGCTCGTTCCCGCTCGTGGGCACCGCCGTGGCGATGCTGATCTTCACGATGATGGCCCTGGGCCTGAACGTGGTCGTGGGCTACGCGGGGCTGCTCGACCTCGGCTACGTCGCCTTCTACGCGATGGGCGCCTACTTCGTGGGCTGGTTCGCCTCGCCGATCTTCGCCGGCCACAGCGCCCACGTCGGCTCGGTGGGGGTCGACCCGCGCTCGCCGGGGATCCACGTGACCGTGTGGCTTCTCCTCCTGGGCGCGGGAATCGCGACCGCCATCGTCGGCGTGATCATCGGTCTGCCGACGTTGCGGCTGCGCGGCGACTATCTGGCCATCGTCACGCTGGGGTTCGGGGAGATCATGCCCCAGGTCGCGCGCAACGGGGACGACTTCCTGGGCACCGGCGTCAACCTCACCAACGGCGCCCAGGGCATCAACCCCATCGACTCGCCGGGCTTCGGGTCCTGGCTTCACGACCATCTGGGGTTGCCGGAGGCCTTCAGCACCGCCGTGAACCGGGTGAGCCTCTTCTACTGGACCGCGCTGGCGCTGCTGCTGGCGACGGTGTTCTGCACCCGCCGGCTGCGCGACTCGCGCCTGGGCCGGGCCTGGATCGCGATCCGCGAGGACGAGACGGCGGCCGCCGCGATGGGCGTGCCGCTGGCGCGCAGCAAGACCTGGTCGTACGCGGTGGGCGCCTTCTTCGGCGGCATCGCGGGCGCCTTCTACGCCAGCTTCAAGGGCGGTACCTTCCCGGAGGACTTCTTCTTCAACATCTCGATCTTCATCCTCTCGATGGTGATCCTGGGCGGGATGGGCAACATCTGGGGCGTCATCGCCGGCGGCCTGCTGCTCTCCTACCTCGACCGGGAGGGTCTCGCGAACATCGGCGCCTGGGTCAACAGCACCTTCGGCTCGAACATCGACGTGCCCAAGTACGAGTTCGGGATCTTCGGGATCATCCTGGTGGTCGTGATGCTCTTCCGGCCCCAGGGCCTGATCCCGAACAGGCGGCGAAAAGCCGAGCTCGAGGCCGGTGTGGCCGACGAGCCGCTGTCGGGCATGCGCTCGCAATGACCGCGCTGCTCGCCGTCGAGGGCGCCCGCAAGGAGTTCGGCGGCCTGGTGGCCGTGAACGACGTCGACCTGCTGATCGAGCGCGGCACCGTGGCGGGCCTGATCGGGCCGAACGGCGCCGGCAAGACCACGCTCTTCAACATGCTGACCGGCCTCTACCGGCCCACCGCCGGCCGGATCGTGCTGGACGGCACCGACATCACCGGCAGGGCGCCGCACGCGATCACCGCGCGGGGCATCGGCCGCACCTTCCAAAACATCCGCCTCTTCACCGAGATGACGGCCATCGAGAACGTGCTGGTGGGCATGCACACCCGGCTCTCGGCGGGGATCCTGCGCAGCGTGCTGCGGACCCCCGGGGTGCGCCGTGAGGAGGAGCGGGCGCGCGCGCGGGCGCGCGAGCTGCTGGCGATCGTCGGGCTGCCGCGGCGGGAGGGGGCGCGGGCCGGGAGCCTGTCCTACGGCGACCAGCGCCGCCTGGAGGTGGCCCGCGCGCTCGCCACGGAGCCCAAGCTCGTGCTCCTCGACGAGCCGACCGCCGGCATGAACACGCAGGAGACCGCCGGGTTCATGCGCTTCGTGGAGCGCCTGCGCGGCGAGATGGGGCTCACGGTGCTGCTCATCGAGCACGACATGCGCCTCGTGATGGGCGTCTGCGACCGAGTGACGGTGCTCGACCACGGCGAGAAGATCGCCGAGGGCAGTCCCGCCGAGGTGCAGCGCGACCAAGGCGTGATCGAGGCCTACCTCGGCAAGGCGGCGGCGCGATGAGCGGCGGCCGGGTCCTCCTGGAGCTCGAGGACGTGCACACCTACTACCGGGCGATCCACGCGCTCAAGGGGGTGAGCCTGGAGGTCCGGGAGGGGGAGATCGTGACCCTGCTCGGCTCCAACGGCGCCGGGAAGTCGACGACGCTGCGCTCGATCAGCGGCCTCGCGAAGCCGCGGGCGGGGCGCA
>JAWVEW010000035.1:0-2507 GCA_033856495.1 Miltoncostaeaceae bacterium
TCTTGTGGCCGGTGAAGGCCAGGAAGTCGCAGCCCAGCGCCTCGAAGTCGACGGGCATGTGGGGCACGCTCTGGGCGCCGTCCACCAGCATCAGGGCGCCGTGCTCGTGAGCGGCCCGGGCGAGGTCGGCGACCGGGTTGATGGTGCCCAGCACGTTGCTCACGTGGACCGCGGCCACCAGCCGCGTGCGCCCGCCCAGCATCGCGTGGAAGCTGTCCATGTCGAGCTCGCCGCCCGGCGTGACGGGCACGAAGCGGACGGTGGCCCCGGTGATCCCGGCCACGATCTGCCACGGCACGATGTTCGAGTGGTGCTCCATCTCGGTGATGAGCACCTCGTCGCCCGGCTTCAGGTTCCGCACCCCCCAGGCCCAGGCCACCAGGTTGACGGCCTCGCTGGCGTTCTTCGTGAGGATGCAGCCCTCGCGGCGGGCGTTGACCAGCCGCGCCACGGAGTCCCGCCCGGCCTCGAAGCGGGCCGTGGCGTCCGCGGCCAGCTCGTAGACGCCCCGGTGGACGTTCGCGTTGGTCTCGCGGTAGTACGCGTCCATCGCCGCCAGCACCGACTCCGGCTTCTGGGAGGTTGCGGCGGAGTCGAGGTAGACCAGCGGCCGCCCGTGGACCTGCCGGCCGAGGATGGGGAAGTCGGCCCGGAGCGCCCGCACGTCGATGGCGGCCGCGGAGGCCATGGTCAGGAGGTTCCCGGAGCGCTCGCGGGCTCGTGCGCGCCGAACTCGACGTACCCGACCTCCTCGAGGTGGTCCGCGAGCTCGGGGCCTCCGGTCTGGACGATCCGCCCGTCGAACATCACGTGCACGACGTCCGGGGTGACGTAGCGCAGGATGCGCGTGTAGTGGGTGATGAGCAGCACGCCCATGTCCGGGCCGCGCAGGGCGTTGACGCCGGCCGAGACCACCCGCAGGGCGTCGATGTCGAGGCCCGAGTCGGTCTCGTCGAGGATCGCGAACTTCGGCTTCAGGAGCGCCATCTGGAGGATCTCGTGGCGCTTCTTCTCGCCGCCCGAGAAGCCCTCGTTGAGGTAGCGGTCGGCGAAGCTCTGGTCGAACTGCAGGAGCTTGCTCGTCTCCTTGAAGAGCTTCACGAACTCCCGCGGGGGCACGTCCTCGCCGCGGATGGCGCCCAGGGACGTGCGCAGGAAGTTCATCACCGACACGCCCGGCACCTCGACCGGGTACTGCATCGCGAGGAAGAGGCCGGCCCGCGCGCGCTCGTCCGCCTCGAGCTCCAGCAGGTCCTCGCCGTCGAACAGGACCTGGCCGCCGGTCACCTCGTAGCGGGGATGACCCGCCAGCGCGTACGCGAGCGTGCTCTTGCCGGACCCGTTGGGCCCCATCAGCGCGTGGACCTGGCCCTTGGGGATGCTCAGGTCGACGCCCTTGAGGATCGGGGTGCCGTCGACGGCGACCTCGAGGCCGCGGATCTCCAGGTCCTGCTTGGTGGCGACGCTCATCCGGGGAATGTCTCCTCTAGTCCAGGGGGTGGGGGCGGCTGGGGGTCGGGTCGACCAGCACCCGCCCGTCGCGCACCTCCACGTCGAAGGTCGGAAGCGGCAGGTTCGCCGGCGGGGTCAGGGCCTCGCCGGTGACCACCGAGAAGAAGGAGCCGTGCCGGGGGCACTCGATGCGGTCCTCCTCGAGCCAGCCGCCGCACAGCGACTCCAGCGCGTGCGTGCAGATGTCGTGGATCGCGTAGACCCGCCCGGAAACGTTCACGAGGCAGATCGGCGTGTCCTCGACGTCCACCCGCAGGGATGCCCCGGGGGGGATGTCGTCGAGCGCGGCCACGTCGACCAGCCCGCCCACGCCCGACTCCTGCGAGGGGCTCATCGCACCACCTTCTCGGCGACGGCGATCTCGAGCTCGTCGCGCAGCTCGCGGAAGCCGACCTGCTCGAGGACCTCCTGGAAGAAGCCGGTCACGATCAGCCGCTTGGCGACCTCGGGCGGCACGCCGCGCGAGCCCAGGTAGAAGAGGTGCTCGTCGTCCACCCGCCCCACCGAGCCGGCGTGCGAGCAGCGCACCTCGGCCGTCTCGATCTCGAGGAAGGGGATGGTCTCGGCCTTGGCGCCCTCGTTGAGCACCAGGTTGCGGTTGGTCTGGTAGGCGTCGGTGCCGCCGGCGCCGGGGCGCACGATGAGGTTCCCGTAGAAGATCGTGTGCGCGTGGTCCTGGATCGCGCCCTTGTAGAGCAGGTCGGAGTGCCCGTGGGGGCCCTCGTGGCGGGCCACCACCCGGTGCTCGAAATGCTGGTCGCCAGAGGCCAGGTACAGCCCGTAGGCGCGCGCGTCGGCGCCCGGGCCGGCGAGGACAACGGTGGGCTCGGCGCGGATCACGTCGCCGCCCAGGCTCACGAGCACCGAGCGCACCCGCGAGTCCCGCTGGGCGAGGGCGCGCAGCATGATGTGGTGGCGCACGCCGGCGCCCCAGTCGACGTTGGCGACGTGCTCGAGCTCGGCGCCGGGCGCCTCGAAGTGCTCGACGACGCTCG
>JAWVEW010000036.1:0-13054 GCA_033856495.1 Miltoncostaeaceae bacterium
CGCGGGGTCGTGAGCCAGGGGATGATCCTCTCCGAGGCCGAGCTCGCGCTGGGCGCGGACGCCGCCGGCATCATGGTGCTGGAGGCGGCGCTGAGCCCCGGCGCGCGGCTCGCCGACGCCCTGCCGGTCGCCGAGGCCGTCCTGGATCTGGAGCTCACCTCGAACCGTCCCGACCTCCTCGGGATCTACGGCCTCGCCCGCGAGGTGCACGCGATCACCGGCGCGCCGCTTCGTCCGCTGGACGAGCGCGAGCCGCCCGCCGACGGGCCCGGCCGGGTGGGGGACCTGGTGTCGCTGCGGGTCGAGGCGCCGGACCTCTGTCCCCGCTACATGGCACGGGCGCTGGTGGACGTGCGCGTCGGCCCCTCGCCGCTGTGGCTGCGGGCGCGCCTGCAGGCGGCGGGGATGCGGCCGATCTCGAACGTGGTCGACGTCACCAACTACGTGATGCTGCTCACCGCCCAGCCGCTGCACGCCTTCGACCTGGACCGCCTCGCGGGACCGCAGATCGTGGTCCGGCGGGCGCGCGACGGCGAGCCCGTGACCACGCTGGACGGAGAGCAGCGGATCCTCGACGCCTCGATGCTCGCGATCTGCGACGCCGAGCGGCCGCAGGTGATCGCCGGCATCATGGGCGCGGCCGACGCCGAGGTGACCGAGGGCACGCAGAGGGTGCTGCTGGAGGCGGCCTCGTTCTCGGCCCGCTCGATCCTGACCACCTCGCTGTCGCTGGGCCTGCGCTCCGAGTCGAGCGCGCGTTTCGAGAAGGGCCTGCCGCGCGAGCTGCCGGCGCGGGCCATGGCCATCGCCTGCCGCATGCTGGTGGAGCTCTGCGGCGCCCGGCTGGTGCCGGGGACGCTCGACGCCTGCGAGCCGATCCCGGCCCGGCCGCCGCTGTCCCTGCGCCACGCGCGCGTCGAGCGCCTGCTCGGCATCCCCGTCCCGGCCGACGAGTCGGCCGCGATCCTCCGCCGCCTGGGCTGCGCGGTGCGGGAGGGCGGGGACGCCCTCCGGGTCGAGGTCCCCTTCGAGCGCGGCGGCGACCTGACCCGCGAGGTGGACCTGGTCGAGGAGGTCGGCCGGGTGCACGGGCTCGAGCGGGTGCCGGTCGCGCTGCCGCGGACCGCGACCCAGGGCGGCCGGACGCCGCTCGGCGCGCTGGTCGCGCGCGTCGGCCGGGCCGCCGCGGACCTCGGGCTCAACGAGGCGGTCACCTACCGATTCGTGCCGGAGGCCGACCTCGATCGGCTGCGCCTGGCGCCCGGCGATCCCCGCCGAGCCCTCGTCCGCATCGCCAACCCGCTCAGCGAGGAGATGGCCGTGATGCGGCGGTTCATGCTGCCCGGGCTGCTGCGCGCGGCGGGCCGCAACCAGGCCCACCAGCGCCCCGCCGGCCGGCTCTTCGAGGCGGGGCGCACCTTCGCGCCCCGTCCCGACGGGATGGCCGACGAGACGGAGCGGCTGGCCGCGCTGCTCTTCGGGCCCCCGGCCCGGGAGCACTGGCGCGCGGAGCCGGGGCCCGTGGACCTCTTCGCGGCGACCGGGCTCGGGGCGGCGCTCGCCCGCGCCGGCCGCGTCGCGGTCCAGGCGGAGCCGGCCGACGAGCCGTACGGGCACCCGACCCGGCAGGCGTGGCTGCGCACAACCGACTCTGACGCGGTCGTCGGCTGGGCCGGCGAGGTGCACCCGCTGGTGTTGCGCGCGTTCGACGTGACTGGTCCCGCCGCCGCGCTCGACCTCGACCTCGGGGCGCTGCTGGCCGCGCGCGGCGGGGTGCCGGTGTACGAGGAGCTGCTGACCACGCCGGTCTCGACGCGCGACCTGGCCCTCCTGGTGGACGAGCAGGTGGCGGCGGCTGCGGTGCTCGGGGTCGCCCGCGAGGCCGGCCGGCCGCTCGTGCGCGACGTGCGCGTCTTCGACCGCTACGCCGGCGAGCAGGTTCCGGCCGGGAAGGTGAGCCTCGCGATCCGCCTCACCGTCGCCGACCCGGATGCGCCGCTCACCGACGAGCGGATCGACGCCCAGGTGGCGGCGGTGGCGGCCGCGCTCGCGGAGCGGCTCGGCGCGGAGCTGCGCCGATGAGCCGGGTCCACGTGCTGGGTGCGGCGGGCTTCAGCGGCGCCCAGCTCGCCGCGCTGGTCGACGCCCATCCCGGTTTCGAGCTGGGGCAGATCACGGCGCGCGGCGACGCCGGGCGGCTGCTGGTGGAGGTGGCCCCCGAGTACCGCGTGCGCCGGCCGCTAGCGCCCTACGACCCGGAGCAGGTGGATCCGGGCGACCTGGCGGCGGTCTGCTATCCGCACGCCCAGGCGGCGCAGCTGGTGGCGGAGCTCGTGGACCGGGGCGCCCGCGTCGTGGACGTCTCGGCCGACCACCGGCTGCGCGAGCCTGCGCTCTACGAGGAGTGGTACGGGTTCGCGCACCCGCGCCCGGACCTGCTGGCGGAGGCGGTCTACGGGCTGCCGGAGCGCTACCGGGAGGAGGTCCGCGGCGCCCGCATCGTCGCCAACCCCGGCTGCTACCCGACCGCCGCGCTGCTCGCGCTGCTGCCGCTCGCGGGCGAGCTGACGGACGTGGTGATCGACGCCAAGAGCGGCGTGAGCGGCGCCGGGCGCACGCCGACCGACGGCACGCATTACTCGCACGTGACGGACAACGTGGAGCCCTACAAGGTCTTCGCGCACCGGCACACGCCCGAGATCGAGCAGGAGCTGGGGCAGCCGGTCACCTTCACGCCGCACCTCATCGCGGCCGACCGGGGGCTGCTCGCCTCGTGCTACGCGCGCCCGCTCGACGGGCTGCCGCACCGCGACGACCTGCTGCAGCGCTACGCCGATTTCTACGCCGAGCACCCCTTCGTCGAGGTGGTCGAGCGGCCGCCCGGCCTGCGCGCCGTGCAGCGGACCAACTACGCGCAGGTGTGCCCGATGGTCGACGCCCGCAGCGGGCGCCTCGGCCTGTTCGGCGCGATCGACAACCTCGGGAAGGGGGCGGCCGGCCAGGCGCTCCAGAACCTGAACCTCATGGCCGGCCGGCCGGAGACCGAAGGCCTGCTCTGAACACCGCGGCGCCGGCGCTGGGGCGGCTGGACTGGTTGGGCGCGCCGGAGGGCCTGGAGCCGCTGCCCGAGGGCTCGGCCTCATCGCCCGCCGGCTTCCACTCCGCCGGGGTGGCCTGCGGGCTCAAGCCGTCCGGCGACCTCGACCTGGGGATCCTCCGCAGCCTGCGCCGGGCCAGCTCCGCGGTGGTGGACACCGTGAACGCGCTGCCGGCGGCGCCGATCGTCCACACCCGCTCGCTGGCGCGGGACCGCCTGCAGGCCATCCTCGTGACCTCCGGCTGCGCGAACGCCGCGACCGGCGAGGGCGGCGTCGAGGACGCCCGGACGCTGGGCGCCCGGGCGGCCGCGGCGCTCGGGCTCGGGGCCGACGAGGTCGGGGTCTCCAGCACCGGGGTGATCGGGGAGCGGATGGACATGCCCCGCGCGCTCGCGGGCATCGAGGCGGCGGCGGCCGCGATCGGCCCGGACGGCGGGCCGAGCTTCGCCCGGGCGATCTGCACGACCGACCGCTGGACCAAGACCTGGGCCGCCCGCCTCCCCCTCTCCGCCGGCCCGGCGCTGATCGGCGGGACCGCAAAGGGCGCCGGCATGATCAGCCCCACGATGGCGACGATGCTCGCCTACGTCGCGACCGACGCCGCGGTGTCCCCGGAGGCGCTCGCCCGCGTCACCTCCGCGACCGCCGAGCGCTCCTTCAATCGGATCAGCGTCGACGGGCAGATGAGCCCCAGCGACACGCTGGTCGTGATGGCCAACGGCGAGGGCGCGCCGCTCGCGGGCGCCGACCTCGAGCGGTTCGCCGCCGCGCTGACGGCGGTCTGCCGCTGGCTGGCGCTCCAGATGGTGAAGGACGGGGAGGGCGCCCAGCACGCGGTGCGGCTCGTGGTCGAGGGCGCGCGGGACGCCGGCGAGGCCGAGGCGGTGGCGCGGGCGATCGCCGACTCGCCGCTCGTGAAGGCGGCGGTCTACGGCCGCGATCCGAACTGGGGTCGGGTCTCGCAGGCGGTGGGGCAGGCCCTCGCCGGCAGGGGCGGGCCCGAGGCGCGCCTCTCCCTGTCCTTCGACGGGCTCGGCCCGGGCGACCCCGGGCTGGCGGAGGTGATGACGCGGGAGGAATACGACCTCGCGGTCGGACTCGGCCGCGGCCGGGCCGGGGCCGAGATGTGGTTCTGCGACCTCACCCACGCCTACGTCACCCTGAACGCGGAGTACCACACGTGACCCGCGCCATCGCCGTGCTCGCCGCCGCCGCCTGCGCGCTGGTGCCGACCGGGTCCGGCGCCGCGGCCGTGTCGGTCGCCGCGGCCGACGGCGCTCCGCTCTCCTGCGACCACAACACCACGGTGGGCATCGTGGCCTGCTTCGAGCGGCAGACGCTGGCCGTCGACCGGCGAATCGACGCCGTGGCTGCGCGGATCCGGGCCGCCCGCAGCCCGGCTGCGGCCCACCGGCTCGACGTTGCCCAGCGCGCCTGGCTCGCCTACCGCCGCGTTGAGTGCTGGTCGGCCGCCGACGTGCACGAGGGCGGCACGATGGGGGCCGTCGACGCGTCCGCCTGCCGGCTCGACCTCAGCCGGGCGCGGCTGGCGGCGCTGCGGGCGCGGCTCCGCGCGCTCGCCGCCCCGTAGTCGGGAGCCGCGGGCGGTCGTAGGATCGCCCCGTGTCGGGCGACGTCGGCGCCCATCTCGAGGCGGCCGCCGAGCTGCCCGTCGAGCACCGGCTGCACGAGCGGCCGCAGCAGCAGGCAGTCGTCGGCGCTGACGAGGTGGATGGTCCCCCGCACCACGACGATGCGCACGACCAGCCGCTCCTCCAGCAGCCGCGCCAGCGCGTGGGGCCGGAAACGCGCGAGACGCGACCAGACCCCGGTGTCGGGGTTCAGCGGCACCTGCGCTGCGGGCCGACGAGGTGCTCGACGGCGTCGAGGACCGCCATCTCGGAGCGCCGCAGCAGCAGATGGCGCGCGAGGGTGGCCCGATCGAGGGCCCGCCGGGTCAGCACCTCGACGCTCACGAGGCGTGATTCGGCCGGTCGAGCGCTGGGCGAGGAGGCCGCACCCTCGGAGAGGTTTTTTGGCCACCAGCCGCTCAAGAGCCGCCCGGTCGCTGACGATCATCTTTTTGTGCGCGCGCTCCCCGGCACCGATCCCGACCCACGCCCGGATGCTCGGCACGGATCCGGCCACCGCCGCCGGGGTGGCTGGATGCGCTCGTCCGGGCGCGTGATCGCGTCCCGCGTCGGTCTGGGACGGCTGCAGATCCTGCTGGTGCTGGTGATCGCGCTCGCGGGCGCCGGCGCGGCGGCCGTCGCGCTGCGCCAGGGCGACGATCAGCAGAACGAGCGCGAGCGCACCTACGCCCAGCGGACGGCGGCGAGGGTCGAGAGCCAGATCGAGGAGGCCCAGGGGGCGCTCCTCGGCGTGCGCGGGCTCGCGGCAGCCGCGCCGGCGCTCGATGAGACGCATTTCCGCCGCTTCGCCGCGCCGTTCCTCGGCCGTCTCGGTCTGCGCGCCCTCTTCTGGACCGCCGTCGTCCCGGGTGCGGAGCGCCAGGGCTTCGAGCGCTCCAGCGGGCTCGCGATCACCGGCGTCGCCCAGAAGCCGAAGCCGCATCTCGTGCCCGCCCGCAGCGCCCGCGTGTACTACCCGCTTCGCTTCATGGCGCCCTTTCCGGCGCAGGCGCGGCAGCTGCTGGGGCTCGATCTGTCGGTGATCCCGGGCGCGGCCAAGACGTTCGCCGCCGCGGCCGCCAGCGGCCGCAGCCTCGCCGCCCCGGCGATCGCCCCGGTCTCGCCTCGGGCGGGCCTGATCCTGGTCGCCCCCGTCTATCGGACCGGCGCCGCCATCGGCACCGCGGCGCAGCGCCGGGCGGCCTTTCTCGGCGTCGCCGGCGCCTTCTACCGGGTGCCCGATCTCGCCCGGCTCGCGCTCGGGCAACTTCCCGCGGACATGAGCATCCAGATCTTCGATGACGGGGGCCGGCGGCTCTTCGGGCCGGCGTCCCTGGCCGGATCCAGCGCCGCAATCCACGTCGGCGGCAGGACCTGGCAGCTGATGTTCGCGCTCCGCCGTTCGCCCTCACTCGTCCTGCCGGCGACGATCCTCGGCGCGGGCGCCCTGCTCGCCGTGCTCGTGGCGCTGCTGCTCAGGCAGGCGAACCGCCGCGAGCGCGAGATGGCCCGGGCCGAGCGCGAGCTTCGCAGCCAGGCGAGCATCACGGAGGCGGTGCTCGACGCCACCCCCGACGGCATCCGCGTCGTCGACCTCGACGGCACGACGCTCCTCGCCAACCCGGCCCTCGACCGGCTGCTGGGGCCGGCCGGGTGGGGCAGGGACGTGCGACGCGTCTACGAGGCGGGCGACCGCTTCGCCGCGCGCACCACCGACCCCGATCGCTTCCGGCACGCGCTCTCCGCGCTTCGCGCCGATCGCCTCCAGGTCTCAGACGACGATTACGAGCTCTCCGAGTCGGGACGGATCTTCCACCGCTATTCGGCGCCGGTGCGCGCGGGAGCCGACCCCGACGAGGTGACCGGCCGCATCTTCGTCCACCGCGAGGTGACGGCCGAGCGGCTGTCCGACCGCGCGAAGGACGAGTTCATCGCGCTCGCCTCGCACGAGCTTCGAACCCCCCTGACCTCGATCTGCGGCTACCTCGACATCCTGGCCGAGGGCGACGTGGGTCCGCTCGTACCCGAGCAGCGTCGCGTCGTCGGCGTCATCGAACGGAACGCGAAGCGGCTCGTGCGCCTGGTCGACGATCTTCTGGTCGTCGCCAGGAGCGACGCCGGCCGGCTGGGGATCGTGCTCGACGACCTCGACCTGGCCGACCTCGTGCGCGACTGCGTACAGGGCGCGAGTCCCGCCGCCGAGGAGCGCGGGCTCGACCTCAGCGCTCGCGTCGACGTCCAGACGCTCCCGGTGCGCGCCGACCGTGCGCGCCTGGGGCAGGTGATCGACAATCTCATCGCGAACGCCCTCAAGTTCACGCCGCCCGGCGGGCAGGTGGAGGTCGCCGTGGCCGTGGAGGGGGAGGAGGCCCTGGTCGAGGTGTCCGACACCGGCATCGGCATCCCGCGGGCCGATCACGCCCGGCTCTTCGAGCGCTTCTACCGAACCTCGCAGGCGATCGCGGCAGCGGCGCCCGGGAGCGGCCTCGGGCTGGCGATCAGCAAGATGATCGTGGACGCGCACGGCGGGCGGATCCAGGTCGAGAGCGAGGATGGCGCCGGCGCCACCTTCCGCGTGCTCCTGCCGCTGGCGACGACCGCGCGCCCCGCGTCCCCGGCCGCATACGAGGCCGCTCCGAGCGCCTGAGGCGAGAGGCGCGTCAGCGTCGCGGGCGATGCGCGCGAGGAGCGCGCATCGGGGCCTCGAACCTCAGCCGGAGTCGGTTCACTCGTCCCGAGGACGCTGCACGGGCCCGCGGCAGCCGCACGAGACCCCCTGGAGCTGAGCACCTCGATCGTCGCGTCCCGGTGCGTCGCCCAACCGGTCACCCACGACCCGAGCGGCAACCCTGACCGGCATCGGCGGCAGACTCACCTTCGCCTACAACGCCAAGGACCAGACCAGCTCGATTCGCCCCCATCGGCCAGGCCGCGACCGCGATGACCTACCGTGGCCGGGGGCAGGGCCGACCGGAGTGCGTGATCCAGACGGCGGGGCCCCCCTGGCAATCGTCGAGGCCCCGCGGTCTGGTCCGCCTCAGCGGGCGCGCTCTCGGACCGAGTCGACGACGCCGCGGGCCACGTAGGTGTACTCGTGGGCGACCTCGCCGGGCTGGATACCGAGTCCGGTGTCCGCGCTGGTCGCGACCTCGCGGTCGGCGAGCAGCTGGCCGGTCGCCGGGTCGATGATCAGCTCCAGCCGCAGGCCGGTGCCGTCGTCCGCGCCGACGGCCTGGCCGCGGCGCCCCAGCGCGTCGGTGCGCTGGCCGAGGGCCTCGATGCCGGGCAGCAGGCCGAGAGCGTTGTAGATGGCGGCGCCGAGGGCCGGCGGCACCGGGGCGTTGCGCAGCGCCTCCGCCACCAGGTCGAGCTCCTGGTAGGCGAGCGGGCGGGAGTTGCGCGATGCGCCCGCGGCGATCCGCTCCGCCAGCCTGGCGGGGTCGGTGGGGAGGGCAAGGAACTCGGCCATCGACAGCGATCCCTGGCCGAAGGGCACCATCATGGTGCCGGCCGGCTCCAGCTCGTCGATGAGGCCGGGGGTCTGGTCGGCCGCCGCCGCCTTCTTCGCCGCCTCGGCGGCCGGCGGCTGCGACGGGCCGGCCGGCACCGGCGGCTCGGCGCGGGTCGTCTGGCTCAGCGACAGGACGTCCAGGCCGTCGCCGGATCTGGGGGCCGGGCTCGCGGCGAGCACCGGGGCGCTGGTGCTCAGGACCTGCGGGTCGAGGTCGCGGCGTACGATCCGGCCCGAGCCGTCGGGCGCGACCCAGATCTCGTGGATCACGCGCGTGCGCACGACCCTGGTGCTCTCCGGACCGTCCACCCAGACCCCCAGGTCGTGGCCCTCGGCGCGCCGGTAGTAGAACTGGCCGGCGCCCGGCACCAGCGACGGCTGCTGGGCCAGCCGGTCCGCGGCGGCGCCCAGCACGGCGGCGGCGCTGGCGCGCTGCGTCGGCTCGACGCCGGTCAGGATCAGGGCCGTGGCGGCGCCCAGCGCGACCGCGGCCGCCGCCAGCCTGCCCCATGGGCGCGGGGAGCGGGCGGCCACGGGGCGCTCCGCCGGCGGGGGCGCGGGCGGCTGGGCCAGGATCGCCTCGCGCAGGTCCTCGGGCCGCCGGCCCTCGGTCAGGCCCGCGTGGGCGGCCGGGTCGGCGGCGGCAAGCCGGTCCATCAGGGTGCCGTTGCGGCTCATGAGGCCTCCTCTGCGACGATCCGGGCGGTCGGTGACGGCGTTCGGTGGCGCGCCAGCTCCGCGGCCAGCCGGCGGCGGGCGCGATGCAGCCGGGCCGCGAAGGCCGGCAGCGAGCAGCCCATGGCGCGGGCCGCGCGGCGGCGGTCGAGCCCCTCCCAGGCGACGAGCAGGAGGGCCTCCCGCTCGGCCTCCGGCAGCCGGGCCAGGCCCGCCAGCAGCTCACCGTCGGCCGGCGCGGTCTCCTGGGCCGCGAGCGACGCCTCCCAGTGCACGCGGCTGAGAAGGGCCTCCTGGCGGCGCACGCCGCGGCGCTGGTTCGCGATCACGCCGCGGGCGGTCGCGAACAGCCAGGGCAGGCTGTCCGCCGGCACGTCCTCCAGGCGGCGCCAGGCGACCAGGAACACCTCGGCGGCCGCGTCCTCAGCAGCCGCCGCGCTCGTGCAGCGGCGCAGGGCATAGCGCCGCACCCGCGGGTGGTGCTCGTCGAACATCCGGCGGAAGCGCTCGGCGCGCGCATCGTGCGCCGGCGTCTGCAGGGGTGGATCCATGAGGCCTCCAGGGTCGCACCGTCTCCTGCCCCATGTCTGTCCGGCCGGGCGCGAAAGGGTGCGCCGGTGTCGGCGTCCCGGATGGTTATGGTGACTGCATGACCGCCGATCCCTCGCCGCAGAGCGCGGTCGCGCGCCATTACGCCCGCCCCGACCTTGCGGAGGCGATCCTGAGCGCCCTGCGTCAGGCGGGCGTCGACGTGGACCGCCTGCGCCCGGACGACCTCGCGGGGATGGACGAGCTGCACATGCGCGGACGCCAGGCCACGGTGGAGCTCGCCGGCAAGCTCGAGCTCGGTCCGGACACCCGCGTGCTGGACGTGGGCAGCGGCATCGGGGGGCCGTCGCGGTACCTGGCCTCGGTCCACGGCTGCCACGTCACCGGCCTGGACCTGACGGAGGAGTACTGCAGGGCCAGCACGGTGCTCGCCGAGCGCACCGGGCTGGGCGGCCGGCTGCGCTACGTCCGGGGCGACGCGCTCGACATGCCGTTCCCCGACGCCGCCTTCGACGTGGTCTGGACCCAGCACGCCGCCATGAACATCCCGCGCAAGGAGCGCCTCTACGCGGAGATGGCGCGCGTGGTGCGCTCGGGGGGCCGGCTGGCGCTGGACGACCTGGTGGCAGGGCCCGCCGGGCCGCCCCACTACCCGCTTCCGTGGGCCGACGATCCGTCGACCAGCTTCCTCGTCGGCGTGGATGCCCTGCGCGACACGCTCGAGCGCTCGGGGTTCGCCCCGCTTCAGTGGCGCGAGCAGAGCGAGGCCGGCCTCGCGTGGTTCCGGGAGATGGCGTCCCGCAGCCGGGACGGGGCCGAGCGACCGCCGCTCGGACCGCAGATCCTCTTCGGCGACGGATTCCTTCCGCGGCTCGCCAATCTGGCGCGCAGCCTCGAGGAGGGGCGCCTGGCGCTGCTGCAGACCGTCTGCCGGCGCGTGGACGAGTGAGGCCCGTCCTCGCTCAGCCGACGGGGCTCGCGAGCAGCGCCCCCGCCCGCGGCAGCTGCTCCTGGAAGCGCTCCGCGAAGCCGGAGATCTGCACCGCCTGGCACCAGTCGCCGAGCCCCGCCGCCCCACGGGCGGAGAAGCGCCCTCCGACGTCGGTCGCCGCGGCCCGGTCGAGGAAGATCCCCAGCGCGTGGTACGGGTCGATGACCTGCTCGGGGGTGCCCCAGCCCTGCGAGGGCCGCTGCTGGAAGACGCCGAGCGAGTCGCGGTCTTCGTAGGGCAGGTTGCGCAGCCCGGTCTCCGCGAGCGACGCCATCACCGGAAGCTCGGGCGGAAGGCCGCGGGCCGCCGCCGCGCTCGCCATCCAGCGGGCCACCGCCTCCGGCGCGGCGCCGTCGCCGGGAGAGGGAAGAGACGCCGGGTCGATCGCGGTCGCCGCGGCGGTCGGGGACGGGACGCTCACGAGCCCGCCGAGCGTGGAGCCGGACCCCCCCGCCGGCGCCTGCGCGGCCGGAAGCCCAGCCAGCGTGGGCGGCCCCCCGGGCGCGGCGGCCGGCGCCGCCGGCAGGCCGCCCAGCGTGGAAGGCGCGGACTGCGCGTCCCAGCCCGGGGCGGCGGCGGGTACCGCAGCCCCCGGCGCGACCCGGCGCGCGCCCGCGTACCGGCTCGAATAGCCCGGCTCCTCGAGGGAGGAGACCTTTACCACGTCGCCCGCGTGCGGGGCCAGAACAGGATCGCGTTCGAGCCCTCGGCGGCGGCGAAGACGCGGTCGAGATTCTTCTCCGTCTCCCCGACGTACTTGGACACGATGGTGGCGAGGCCGATCCGGACCAGATCGAGGCCGATGTCCCGCGCCAGCACCTGGGCGGCCAGCGTCTTGCCGGTGCCCGACTCCCCGGCGAAGAGAGGACCTTGAGGCCCTGGCTCCGCGCCACGGTGCGCTCGTAGCCCCATTCGCTGAGGACGCGGTCGCGGTGGCGCAGGTACGCCGGCGCGTTCGCGCGCGTGGGCCGCTGGGCCGGCCGCGCGTTTGCCCCAACGGGCAGTGCGGCGGTCGGGAACCGCAGGCGAGCGCGAACGGCGCGTCAGAGGCGCGATCCCGGTGCAATCGAGCGCGTCCTCGCCGACCTCGGCCGAGGAGGGCACGAGCGACGAGGGCACCCGACGATGCCCCATGGTGCGATCCGAGCAGCCCACTTTGCTGTACCTCGGGGACATAGGCGCGCCATCGGAACGGGGAGGCGGTGGACGTCGCCTTCCTGCTGGGCGCGATGTCGTGCGGCCTCGGCGACGCGTCGGGAGGCGCTCGTGTACCTGGAGCACGCGCTGGGGGCGGGCTAGCCTGAGCGCACCAGCACCACGTTGAAGTCCGCGGTGCCCCCGGTGACCATGAGGCGCAGCCAGAGCGCCAGGTACATCTCCATGCCGCGGGAGCCGGTGATGTCCCCCAGGTCCACCACGCGCTCGGCCGGCCATCCGAGCTCTCCGAGCAGCGAGAGCGTCTCGCCCTTGGCGCCGGCGTCGTTGCCGCACATGAAGAGGGCGTGATCGCCGGGCACCCGGCCCGGGTCGACCATCAGGGCGCAGTTGACGGTGTTGAGGGCCTTCACGACCCGCGCCTCCGGGAAGGCGCGCTGGATCGACTCGCCCACGCTGTCCGTGTTGCAGATCGACAGGCTGGGCGGGAACCCCTGCGCGAAGTCGAGCGGGTTGGAGACGTCGATCAGGACCTTCCCGGCAAGGTTCCCCGCCCCGGCCGCCTCGAGCGCCTCGAGCGAGACGGTGCCCGAGGTGCAGTTGAGGACCAGCTCGCCGAATGCGGCGGCGTCCGCGAAGTCGCCCGCGCTGGCGGCGGCGCCGGTTTCGGCCGCCCAGGCGGCGGCGTTCTCGTTGCCCGCGGTCCGCGAGCCCATCCGTACCTCGTGCCCCAGCTCGGCGAGCTTCGACCCCAGCGTCCGGCCGACCATGCCCGTGCCCAGCACCGCGATCCTCATGTGGTCTCCTTCGCCGCGTCCGACCAACCAGTACCACGCCGGCGCTGCGACACGCCCCTGTAGATTCCGCGCCGATGCCAACGACCGAGGCGGGCTCCTGAGCACGACCCCGCGCACCCGCCACCCCCGCCGCCACGAGGTGGAGGATCGGGTCGGCGTCCTCCTCGAGGCGCTTCCCTACATCCGCGAGTTCGCCGGCGCGACCATCGTCATCAAGTACGGCGGCGCAGCGATGGTCGCGGCGGACCTGAAGGCCTCCTTCGCCCGCGACATCGCCCTCCTCAAGCTGGTCGGCATGCACCCCATCGTGGTGCACGGCGGCGGGGCTGACATCACCCGCTACGCCGACCGCCTGGGGCTGCCGGTGCGCTTCGTGCGCGGCCAGCGGGTCACCGACGCCGACATGATGGAGCTCGCGAAGATGGTGCTCGTGGGCAAGATCAACAAGGAGATCGTCGGCCAGCTGGGGGTGGCCGGCGCGTCGGCGGTGGGGCTTGCGGGCGACGACGGCGGGCTCATCACCGCCGCCAAGGAGGGCGGCGACGAGGACCTGGGCTTCGTGGGCCGGGTCGAGGCGATCGACGTCCGCGTGCTCGAGCGGCTCGCCGAGTTCGTCCCGGTCGTCGCGTCGGGGGGCGTCGGCCGCG
>JAWVEW010000037.1:0-5477 GCA_033856495.1 Miltoncostaeaceae bacterium
CGTCCGCCGGCGCCGGCCCCGTTACGGGGTCAGGGGGAGGAGGACCTCGAAGGTCGACCCCCGCCCCTGCTCGCTCACGACGCCCATGCGGCCGCCGTGCGCCTCCACGATCATCTTGCTGATCGCAAGACCCAGCCCCGTGCCGGGGATCTGGCCGCGGGTGGCGGCATCGGTGCGATAGAAGCGCTCGAAGAGCCGGGCCTGCTCCTGTGGGCTGATGCCCATCCCGGTGTCGGCCACCTCGAGCGCGAGATCGTCGCCGCGCAACGCGGTGCGCACCTCCACGCGTCCGCCGGGCGGGGTGAACTTGAGGGCGTTGGACAGGAGGTTGTCGATCACCTGGGCGATCCGGGAGCGGTCGGCGCGGATGCGGGGCACCGGCTGCGTCTGCACGTGGACCGAGATCCCCCGCTCCTCCGCCGCGGGGCGGGCGCCGTCGGCGCACTCGCGCACCAGCGCGGAAAGGTCCACGTCGCTCGGCTCCAGGGCGAGGCGCCGCGCGTCGGCGCGCGCCACCATCATCAGATCGCCCACCAGGCGCAGGAGCTTGCTCGCGTTGCGCTCGGCCACCTCCAGGAAGCGCCGCTGCTGCGCCGTCAGGGCGCCCGCGTCCCCGGCCAGCACCGCCTCGAGATAGCCGAGCACCGAGGTGAGCGGCGTGCGGAGCTCGTGCGAGGCCAGGACGATGAACTCGTCCTTCGCCTGCTGGGCCGCCCGCTGCTCGGTGACGTCCTTCACCGTGGCCGGGAAGCCGACCACGGCCCCGTCCGGGTCGCACATCACGAACGCGCTCAGGATCACCGGCACCCGCCGGCCGTCCCGGCGCCGGAACTCGAGCTCCCAGTCGCCCGCCCCCTCGGCGCGAAGGCGCGCGAGGGAGCGATCGAGCCGCTCCTGGGTGGCCTCCGGCCAGTAGGGGTAGGGCGGCCCGCGGCCGACGAGCGCCTCGCGCGCAAAGCCGGTCAGCGCGCAGAAGCTCGGGCTCACCTCGATCACGGTGGCGTTGGGCGAGAGCACCACCAGCCCGTCCTGCATGGCGTTGACGAGCCCCGAGGCGTAGTCGCGCTGGCGGCGAAGCTCGTCCTCGACCCGCTTGCGCACGCCGATCGCCCGCGAGGCGGTGCGGATCTCGACCACCGCGCCGGCATGGTCGCGCAGCGGCCGGGCGGTCATCTCGAGCCAGACGTAGCCGCCGTCCTTGTGGCGCCAGCGGTACTCGAGGGTGATCGTCTCCTGGCCCCCGAGAAGCGCCTGATGGCGCTCGCGGATCAGCGGGATCTCGTCCGGGTGGCAGAAGTCGTGGGCGTTGCGCCCGACGAGCTCCTCGGGGGCGAAGCCCACCAGCGCCCGGCAGGAGGGCGACACGTAGCGGATCGTCCCGTCCGGTGCGCTGCTCGCGACCATGTCGCTGGCGTTCTCCGCCAGGAGGCGAAAGCCGGCCTCCGAGCGGGCGAGGGCCTGCTGGGACTGCGTGCGCTCGGAGATGTCCCGGACGATGCCGCCGTAGAACATCTCGGGGCCCGTCCGCCAGCCCGACAGGGTGAGCTCGATCGGAAACTCCTCGCCGCCCCGGCGAAGGCCGGCGAGCGAGAGCGCCCGGTCGGTGAGCGCCGTCTCTCCGCGTGCGCTCGCGGCCGCCAGCGCGCGCAGATGCGCGCCCCGGTAACGCTCGGGCATGAGGAGCGCGAGCGGGCGCCCCAGTATCTGCGCCGCCGAGTGGCCGAACATCTGCTCCGCGCCGGCGTTCCAGGACACGACGCGCCCGGCTCCGTCGGCCACGATCACGGCGTCGATGCTCGCCTGTGCCACCGCCCTGAAGCGCGACTCGGCCTCAGCGAGCGAGAGGAACCGGGCGAGCTCGCCGCCCACCGCCGCGAGGAGCGCGAGCAGCGCCTGGTCGCGCGTGCGCGCCTCCTCCGCGAAGAGCTCGATGACCCCCAGGCAGGTGCCGGCGCAGATGAGCGGGAACGCCACCGCCGCATGGAGCCCGGCGCGTCGCGCCGCCTCCCGGCGCGGGGAGCTCCTCGCGGCGCCGGCGTCACGGACCCAGGCCGGGCGGCGAGCGGCCCAGACGCGGCCCGCCAGGCCGACGGCGCCGGTCAGCTCGAGCTCCTCGCTGGCCTCCAGGAAGGACGCGATCGCCTCGGAGCGGGGCGCCCATGAGGCGGAGAGGCTCAGCTGGTCGCCGGACGGCGCAGTCTGCCAGACGATTCCGAGCGACCAGTCGAGGTTACGGCAGAGCGCGGCGAGCGCCTGCGGCAGGCACTCCGACGGGCTCCTCGCCTCGGCGAGGAGCGCCGAGATCTCCTGTCGCGCCCGGAAGTGCCCTCGCCCGCCGCAGGCGATCGCGCCGCTCGGGTCCGCGCGTCCGCCAGCGGCTGACCCGGGTCGACCGTCGGCGCCGCTCCTCCGGGGCGGCGGAGCGGGCGTCTGCGATGCCGCCTCCACCAGGGCGCCCGCCAGCGCCGCGGCCGCCGCGACCTGCTGGCCGCCGGCCGCCGGGCCGCGGGGCCGCACCGCGGTCCCGGGCCCGTCCTCGGCGGCGTAGAGGCGGAAGAGCTCCGCCGGGTCCAGTCCGTAGAGATCCGCGAGCGCCAGCACGTTCGCCGGCCGGGGCCGTGCCCGTCCGCGCTCCCAGCGGCCCGGGGAGACGCGCGACACCGCCATGGCATGGGCCACCTGACGCTGGCTCAGTCCCGTCCGCAGCCGCGCCGCGCGCAGCGTCTCCGACAATTCGGCCACCACCATCGTGTCGGCCGATCAATCCCCGCGCAGGGCGCGGCGAACGGAGGTGCGCGGCAGGCCGCACGGACCCGGTGCCCGAGCCGCTGAGCGGCTCGGGCCCGGGGAGGCGGTGGGGGACGGCGGGTTTTGGTCCGCCGCTCTAGCTCCGATCCCGCCGTCTCGTCGCGCCCATGTGCCCCGTGGGCGCGACGACCGCGCAGTCGATCCGGGCCGCGCGAGCAGAGCTCGAGCGCCCGGCCTGGTCTCGATCCGAACCGGGCGGAGGCCCCTCAGCCGGGCATGCGCCCGGGACGGCGCCAGCCGCGGCCGTGTCCTGTCCGTGCGCGCGCAGCGACCGTGAGCCCGGCACCTGGCGGGCCAGGCTGCCTCCCGTGCCAATCCGCCCACGCAACGCCCTCCACGGAATGGAGGCCGCCGGGGTCTGGGGCAGCTCGTCTCAGGCTCTGGCGTGTCGCCGTGAGCGACCCGCCCGACTCGACGCGACGTCGAGCACGCCGACCCTACCACTCCGCCTGCTCGACCGCACCGCACTCCGGCGCGCGCTGCGCGGCTTCCGGGCCACGAGCGCCGGTGCCTGCGGAAACGATCCGGCGGACGCTCAGGCCCGTCGCAGGCCGACGAGCACCGACCTCGCGGCGCCGCCGGCCGGCGTGAAGACGATCCTCGCCCTGATCGACGCCCTGCCCCGTCGAAGCAGGGTCGCCCTGGTCGCCCCGACGGCGACGATGTGCATCGTCACGCGCCCGCCCGCCCTGGCGGTCGCGCGGCTCCTCCTGAGGCCCCTCCCCGTGAGCACGATCGTCCCCCGCCCGGGCACCGTCACGACCACCGTGGCCGTTCCCTTCACCCTGTTCAGCCGGATGCGGCCGACGCCGAAGCGGAAGGACGGCTTCGGCGGCGTGGTGGTGGTCGGGGTCGTGGGCGTCGTGGGCGTCGTCGGCGTCACGGGCGTGCCGGGCGTCGTGGGCGTCGTGGTCGGCGGCGTCGTGGCGGGGGCCGGCGCCACCGCGTCGACCGCCACGCCGCAGGGGGCGCTCGCGCCGTTCACGAGGGCGGGCGCCGCGTTCGTTCCGTCGAGGTCGGCCCGTCCGATCGCGGTGCCCCCGCCGCCGCCGAACGCCGCCCAGTACAGGCGGCCTCCGAACACGGCCAGCCCGCACGGCGCCGTCCCGCCGTCGAGCGCGACGAACCCCTGGGCCGACGCCGAGCCGTCCAGGTTCGCGCGCCCGATCGTGTCGCTCCCCGTGCCGGCCCAGAGGACGTGGGTGCCGTCCAGGGCGACCCCGCAGGGGCTCGTGCCGGCCTTCAGCGGCACCAGCCCGGGGGTCGGCGCGCCGCCGTCGAGGTTCGCCCGGCCGATGGTGTCCGACCCCGCGTTCGCCCAGAACACGTTCGCGCCGTCGACGGCGACCCCGCACGGGCCCGAGCCGGCCGGTTCGGTCACCAGGGTCTGGTTCACGCCGGAGCCGTCGAGGTTCGCCCGTCCGATCGTCTCCGTGCCCTGCCCGGCCCAGAAGACGTGGGAGCCGTTCACGGCGACGCCGCAGGGCCGGGTCCCGGCCGCCAGGGTGATGAAGGTCGCGCTCGGGGCGGAACCGTCGAGGTTGGCGCGGCCGATCGCGTCGCCTGAGGGGCTGGCCCAGTAGACGTGGGCGCCGTCGACCGCCACGCCGCAGGCGCCTCCCGGGACGTTGACGAAGGCGTTCTCGACCGCAGGGGGCGCGAGCGAGCGGCCGACGGCAG
The DNA here is from genome assembly GCA_033856495.1 of Miltoncostaeaceae bacterium. GTDB lineage: Bacteria > Actinomycetota > Thermoleophilia > Miltoncostaeales > Miltoncostaeaceae > JAWVEW01. The sequence continues at coordinate 4,489 of JAWVEW010000037.1, forward strand.
CCGCGCCCGCGTCGTGGTTCGCCCAGTAGACGGCGGCCTCCGCGGCAGGCGCCGCGGCGGCCGTCGCCACGAGCGAGGCGGTCACCAGGAGCAGCCGTGCTCGGCCTGCCATCGTCTCACCGACTCCGCGGAACAGGACGCCGACCCTAGAAGGGACGGACGTGCGACGCAAATCCGCGCCCGGCGGCGTCGAGTTGCATGCGGAGGGGGCAGCACCTAACCTCGCGGGCGATGAGCCTGGCCGCATCACGACCGGTCGGCAGGACGCTCACCGCGGTCGTCGTCGGCCTGATCGCGGCCGCGCTCCCCGCGACCGCGCTCGGCCAGGCCACGCGCACCTGGGTCTCCGGCGTCGGCGACGACGCCAACCCCTGCAGCCGGACGGCGCCCTGCAAGACCTTCGCCGGCGCCATCTCGAAGACCGCGGCGAAGGGCGAGATCAACGTGCTCGATCCGGGCGGCTTCGGCGGCGTCACGATTACCAAGTCGCTCACGATCAACGGTCGCGGCTCGCTCGCCGGCGTGCTCACGAGCGGCACAAACGCGATCGTCGTCAACGCTCTGAGCACCGACAGCGTGGTCCTGCGCGGGCTCGACATCAACGGGCTCGGGACGAGCCTCCAAGCGATCAGGGTCCTTTCGGCGAAGTCGGTAAAGGTCGAGGACGTCGAGATCTACGGGTTCACGCGGAACGCGGTCGACTTCGAGTCCACGACTCCGGGTGCGAAGCTTCTCGTGACGGACTCCTACATCCACGACAACACGGGCAACGCCGTTGTGGTGGCGCCGGCGAACTCCGGGACCGGTGCCAAGGCGACCGTGAGCAGGACCGTGATGCAGGACAACGGCTGTGGTGTGGTGGCAGCGTCGTTCGGCATGGATCCGGCGTTCAACTTCGCGAGTAGTTGCGGGACGTCTCCGAACACGTCGGGGATCAACGCGGCGACCGATGTGTCGTCGACCGGCAATTGGATCTCGTTGAACGCGGG
>JAWVEW010000038.1:0-3816 GCA_033856495.1 Miltoncostaeaceae bacterium
GACCGTAGAGGAGCACGCCCTTGGGCACCCGCGCACCCAGCGCCTGGAACTTCTTGGGGTTCTCCAGGAACTCCTTGATCTCGTGGAGCTCCTCGACCGCCTCGTCGGCGCCGGCCACGTCCTTGAACGTGATCTTCGGCGAGTCGACGGACATCCGCTTGGCCCGGCTCTTGCCGAAGCTCATGACCTTGGAGCCGCCGCCCTGCATCTGGTTCATCAGGAAGATCCAGAAGATGAAGAAGAGGGCGAAGGGGGCGAGCGTGATGAGGAAGCCCCACCAGGCGCTGCCGCCGCGGCCCTTGACGTCGAACTGGATCCCGTGGTCGCTGAGCCTGTTGGTGAGGAGGGCGCCGTAGTCGTCCGGGTAGCCGACCGTGTACTTCTGCCCGTTGTTCAGCTGGACCGAGACTTCCTGGTCCTTGGTCTTGATGGTCGCGGTCTTCACCTGCTTGTCGTCGATCTGCTGCAGCAGGGAGGTGAAGTTGTACTTCTGGCCGCCACCGGAGCTGGACTCGACCAGCTTCTGGGTGACGAACGCCAGCAGGATCACGATCAGGATCGGGAACGCCGCGCTCTTGAAGAACCTGTTCAACGGGATCCACCCTCGTCGGTGATCCGGCCGTCCCGGCTGCCGCGCCCCGTCCCCACGGCGGTGGGTGCGGAGACGCGCGCGTGGTCGGGGGACCGAGAACGAGCCTGGGGCCAGAATAGCAGCGGCGGCACCCCCCAGCCGGAGGCTCGGGAAGCCGCTCGCAGGGCCGTTCCGGCGCGGGCCGACCGGCCCTACGTGCGGCCGCCCCCGACCCGCTCGTCGCCCCCCCCGTCCAGCTCCAGGGCCGCGATGTGCGGCAGCTGGCGGAAGCGCTCCTGATGGTCCAGCCCGTAGCCGATCGCGAAGACCTCGGGCAGGTCGAAGCCGATGTAGCGGATCTCGAGCCCCAGCCGCCGGTGCCGGGGCTTCGTGAGGAGCGAGCAGATCTCGAGCGAGGCGGGCTCCCGCGAGGCGAGGTTCTTCATCAGGTAGGCCAGCGTCAGGCCGGAGTCGATGATGTCCTCGACCAGCAGCACGTGGCGGCCCGCGATGGCGACGTCGAGGTCCTTGAGGATGCGCACGACGCCGGAGGAGTGCGTCGAGGAGCCGTAGGAGGAGACCGCCATGAAGTCGAGCTCGCACGGGACCGACAGCTGGCGCACCAGGTCGGCGATGAAGAACACCGCGCCCTTGAGGACGCCGATCACCAGCAGCTCGCGCCCCCGGTAGTCCTCCGAGACCTGGCCTGCCAGCTCGCTCACGCGCGCCTGCAGCCGGTCGGCCGGGATGAGCACCGCTCCGGGCCGGGAGAGCGCCGCGTCGCCCATCAGCCGTCCGCGCCCAGGCGCAGGAGCGCGGCCGGCCGGCCCTCCGCGGCGAGCGCGTCCCACGATGCCCGGTGTCCGGCCACCCACAGCACCCGCTCGCCCGCAGCCACCACCGGCACCGATGGGCGGTGGCGCGCGGGGATCCCCGCAGCGGCGAGCAGCCGGCCGACGGCGGCGTGCCCGCCGGCGGCGAGCGCGATCCGGTCGCCTGGCAGGGGGCCGCGGACGACGAGCCCCCCCGCAGCCAGCCCGGCGATCACGGCCACCCGGCGGACGGTGGGCGGCAGCGCCGGCCCGGCCTCGGCGACGATCAGCGCCTCCCCGAAGCGGGCCGAGCCCGGCACCGGCAGCGCGGCGGCTGCCGGCGGCGGCGCACCCGTGCGCTCGGCCACGAGGCGCCCCCGCTCCACCGCGACCAGGCCCCCGCGCACGGATTCCGGCCCCGCGCTGCCGCCCGCGCCCGCCCGCCGGGCGAGGGCGAGCGCCCGCTCCACCGCGTCCGCGTCCGCCGCGTCGGCGGGCAGCCCGGCCTCACGGCCCAGCCGGCGCACCAGCAGGCGCCGCACGGGCTCGGGCTCGTCCGCGAGGGCCGCCACGACGAGACCGCCGCCGTCCGCGCAGCGCCCCCAGGCCGCGCCGATCACGTCGTCGAGCAGGTCCGCCTCGTCGGCCAGCATGTCCGCGAACGCGGCGACGCGGCGGACCGCGCCCGGATGGAGCTCCTCCAGGGCGGCGACCAGTCCAGCCCGCGCCCGCGCCCGCGCGTAGGCGGGGTCGGCGTTGGAGGGGTCCTCGGCGACGGCGAGCCCGCGCTCCGCGCAGAAGCGGCGCGTCTCCCAGCCCTCCAGGCACAGGAGCGGCCGGATGAGGTCGCCGCTCGCCGGCCTCATCCCCAGCGCGCCCGTGCGTCCGGCGCCCCGCGCGAGCCGCAGCAGAACGGTCTCGGCCTGGTCGCTGGCGGTGTGCCCCAGCGCGATGCGCGCGCAGCCCTCCTCGGCCGCCACCCCGCGGGCGCAGGCGAACCGCGCCTCCCGTGCCCGGGCGGGGGCGCCGGCGCCGGCCGGGAGCGCGAGTGCCTCCACGCGGGCGCGCAGACCGAGGGCGCGGGCCGCCGCCGCCGCCGCCTCGGCCTCGGCGGCGCCCTCCGGCCGCAGTCCGTGGTCCACGCTCAGCACCCTCACCGGCCCGTCGTGCAGCGCCGCGAGCAGGTGCAGCAGGCACGTCGAGTCGGCGCCGCCGGACACCATGGCGAGCACGGGCGCCCCGGGCGGCAGCAGCCGGTGGCGGGCGCAGAAGGCGGCGACGCGGGCGGGGAGGGTTTGAGGCACGGGCGGGGGTCTCGCGGTCGGGCGACCGTATCGTGTCATCGCGCCGCCGCCCGCGCCGGGCACCGGCGCCGCGGCCGAGGCCTGGCTATCGTGGGCCGCGCCGTGGCCCGTCACCTCGAGACCGAGCCGGCCCGGCAGGCGCCGCTCGCGCTCTGCCCCGGCGACCCCGACCGGGCACGGCTCGCCGCCGCCGAGCTGCTCGAGGGGGCGCAGCTGGTGACCCGGGCACGGGGGCTCCTCGGCTTTACGGGCCGCTACCGGGGCGTTCCGGTGACGATCCAGGCGACCGGGATGGGCGGCGCCAGCACCGCGATCGTGGTCCAGGAGCTGGTCGAGCTGGGCGCCCGCGCGCTGGTGCGGGCCGGCTCGGCCGGCGCCCTCGACCCGACCCTGCCGCTCGGCGGGCTGGTGGTCGCCGAGCGCGCCGTCGCGGACGAGGGGCCTGCCCTGGTCCTCGCCGGGGGCCGTTCGGCGCCGGCGCCCGACGCCCGCCTGACCGACTCCCTCGAGGCGGCGGCCCGGGCAGGGGGACGCCCGGTCGCGCGCGGGCCGATCGTGAGCACCGAGCTCTTCTACGACCCCGATCCCAACCGGCCCGAGCGCTGGCGGGCCGAGGGGCTGCTGGCGGTGGAGATGGAGGCGGCGACCCTCTTCGCCCTGGCTGCCCGCCTCGGCGTCCGCGCGGGCTGCCTGCTCGTCGTCTCGGACCTCGTGGGAGGCCAGGCCGCCGAGCGCACGCTGACGCCGGCGGGCTTCCAGGAGGCTGGGCTGGTGGTGGCCCAGCTCGCGCTCGACGGCCTGGTGGCGGGCGCCTGAGCCGGAGGGGCTGGACCCGCGGGCGTCGAGCCGCTGCCGGCGGCGCCCCCGATGCGTGGCGACGCCTCGCCGTCGCCGGCCGCGGCCGCGGGCGTGCCACGCAGACACACCATCATGGCGAGCCATGATGGCAACAACGCGGTCGCGGCCAATTGACCGCCGGGCGAACGGTCAATTGACCGCCGCCGTCCGTGGGCTGCTGATCCCGCTGAGTAAGCGGGAAATTGGATGCTCCCGCGCCGCCGCCGGTCCGGGCGGCCAATTGGCCGGCATGGTCGCGGCCAATTGGCCGTCGGCCATGTTGGCAGGCCAG
>JAWVEW010000039.1:0-5383 GCA_033856495.1 Miltoncostaeaceae bacterium
GCGCACGCCGACCGCGACGATGGCCAGGTCGTTGAGGAGCGTCGCGCGCACGGACCTGCGGGCGGCCGCCCGCCAGGTGCCGCAGCCCACGCTCATCGTCGTGGGCGAGCGCGACCTGATCGTCCACCCGGCCGAGTCCCACAGCCTCGCCCGGGCCCTCCCCGACCCGAGGCTCGTGCGCGTTCCAGACTGCGGGCACCTGCCCCACCTCGAGCGGCCGGAGGTGGTCGTGCCGGAGATCGTCCGTCACGTCCGGGGCTGGGGCCCGGACGTGCCCGAGGCTCAACCGGGCGGCTGAGCCGCCTGCCCGGCGGACCCCTCGTGGACGAAGGGCAGCGCGTCGGCGACCTCCGCCAGCGCCGGCGCCGCCCGGTCCCGCTCGCTCAGCGTCAACGGCCCCTCCGGCCACGGGATCCCGAGGGCGGGGTCGAGCGCCGAGACGCCGCTCTCGAGCCCCGCGTCGTAGTACGACGAGCACTTGTAGACCACGTCGGCCACCTCGCTCGTCACGCAGAAGCCGTGGGCGAAGCCGACGGGCAGGTAGAGCATCCGCAGGGTGCGGTCGTCGAGCACGACCGCCTCGCACTGCCCGAAGGTGGGCGAACCGCGGCGGATGTCGAGCGCGACGTCGAGCACCGCCCCGCGGGCGCACCGCACGAGCTTGGCCTGGCCGACCTGGAAGTGCATACCCCGCAGCACGCCCCGCGCCGACCGCGAGTGGTTGTCCTGCACCCACTCCTCGTCGATGCCGAGCGCGGCGAATTCGGCGGCGCGGTAGCTCTCCAGGAAGAACCCGCGCTCGTCGCCGTGCAGCGCCGGCTCGAGCAGGACGGGCCCCTCGAGCCGTGTCGGCAGCCGGTGGATCACGCGCGCCCGGGCACGCTCAGGCGGGCCGTCCCCGCTCCACGAGCGCCGCGATCCGCTGGGCGGCCTCGTCCAGCCGCTCGTCGGCGAGCGTCAGGCTCATCCGGATGAAGCCCTCGCCGCTCGCCCCGTAGGCCGAGCCGGGCGAGACCACGACCGCCGCCTCCTCGAGCAGGCGCTCGGTGAACGAGGTCGAGGTCTCCCCCTCAGGCACGCGCGCCCAGAGGTAGATCGTGCCCTTCGGCGGGCGCACCTCGAGCCCGATCCGGGTGAGCGCGTCCACCAGCACGTCGCGCCGGCGCGTGTAGATGCGGCACATCTCCTCGACGCTCGACTGGTCGGACAGCAGCGCCGTCGCGCTGGCCTCCTGGAGCGCCTCGAACATGCCGCTGTCGAGGTTGGTCTTGAGCTGCCAGTAGGCCTCGATGAGCGCGGAGTCGCCCACCACCGCACCCGACCGCCAGCCGGTCATGTTGTAGGTCTTCGAGAGCGAGAAGACCTCGATCCCGATGTCCTTCGCGCCCGGGGTCTCGAGGAACGAGGGGGCGCGGTAGCCGTCGTAGGTGATCTCGGAGTAGGCGTTGTCGTGGACCACGATCAGGTCGTGGCGCCGCGCGAAGTCCACCACCCGGGCGAAGAGGTCGTCCTCCACCACCGCGCCGGTGGGGTTGTTGGGGTAGTTGAGGAACATCAACCGGGCGCGCGCGCAGACGTCGGCCGGGATCGCCTCGAGGTCCGGCTGGAAGCCCAGCTCCGGCACCAGCGGCAGCGGCACCGCCTCGGCGCCCGCCAGCAGCGGCCCCGTGGTGTATACGGGGTAGCCGGGGTCGGAGGCGAGCGCGACGTCGCCCGGATCGAGGTAGGCCAGGTTGAGGTGGGCGATCGCCTCCTTGGCGCCGAGGGCGGGGATGATCTCGGTCCCGGGGTCGAGGGTCACGCCGAAGCGGCGCTCGTAGAAGGCCGCCACCGCTTCGCGGAACGACGGGCGGCCGCGGTTGGAGGGGTACTGGTGGGTGTCGGGGCGCGCGACGTGCTCCTGCATCGCCCGCACGACCAGGTCCGCGGTGGGCCGGTCCGGGTCGCCGATGCCGAGCGAGATGACGTCGACGCCGGCGGCGCGCTTCTCGGCGATCTTGCGCTCGATCTGGGCGAAGAGGTACGGCGGCAGCCGCCGCAGCCGCTGCGCACCCACCTCCCTCGCCCTCACAGCGACTCCAGCTCGCGCGCCAGCGCGACCGAGAGCGTCCCCCCGTAGAGCGGCTCGGCCGGCCCGGTCATGGTCACCTCCAGGTCGTCGTCCACCGCGATCACCAGGTCCCCGCCCGGCAGGTGCACGGTCACGGGGCTCGCCGCGCCGCTCAGCCGGACCGCGGCCACGGCGGCCGCGCAGGCGCCCGTGCCGCAGGCCATCGTCTCCCCCACCCCCCGCTCCCAGACCCGCATCGTCAGCTCGCTGGGGCCCTCGGGCCGGATGAACTCGACGTTGGTGCGCTCGGGGAAGCGCGGCGCCACCTCGATGGTCGGACCGAGGCGGCGCACGACCGAGTCGGGGTCGGGGTGCTCGATCACGGCATGGGGGTTCCCCATCGAGATCTCGGCCAGCTCCACGGCCCCCCCGTCGAGGTCCAGGCGCTGCCGCCGCTCGCCGGCCGGGAAGCGGGCGCGCCCCATCCGCACCTCCACGCTGCCGTCGTCGAGGATGCGCGCGCGCACGGGCCCGCCGCCGGTCAGGATCGGCTCCCCCGCGGGCAGGAGGCCGCGCTCGGCCAGATAGCGAGCCACCATCCGGATGCCGTTGCCGCAGCTCTCGGCCTGACTGCCGTCCGGGTTCCAGACCGTCATCCGCGGCCGCCCCGTCTCGAAGTCGAGCTCCAGCACGCCGTCGCCGCCGACGCCGAAGTGCGGGTCGGACAGCCGGCGCGCCCGGGCCGGCGTGAGGGGCAGCGGCCACGCGGCGCGCTCGACCACCAGATAATGGTTGCCGAGGCCCTGCCACTTGGCGAAGGGGAATCTGCTCATGCCCGCGGCACCCTAGCGAACTCGGTGGTTTCCCCGGCCCGCTGCCAGAGCTCCAGCAGCCGCGGCAGGGCGGCCTCGGCCGGCGCCTCGCCGAGGTCGAGGATGACCGCGTCCGGCGTCTTTCGAAGCCAGGTGAGCTGCTTGCGCGCCAGGCGGCGGGTGCGTGCAGCCAGCGCCGGCTGCAGCGCGTCCGCCTCGATCTCCCCCCGGCGCAGCGCGAGCGCCTCCCGGACCCCGATCACCTGGGCCGCCTCGCGGGAGAGCCCGCCGGGGTGGTCGAGGGCGGCCTCGATCTCGGCCAGCAGCCCGTCGTCGAGCTCCCGGCGCACGCGCTCGGCGATCAGGCGGTCGAGCAGCGGCCGCGGCCGCACCACGCCGACCAGCAGGGTCGGATGGCGGGGCGGAGCGCTCCAGAGCCGGTCCACCTCGCCGCCGGCGCCCCCCTCGACGCGCTCCAGCGCGCGGGCGAGGCGGCGCGGGTTGCTGCGGTCCACGCGCGCCGCGGCGGCCGGATCGAGCGCGGCCAGCGCGGCCAGCGCGCTCGCCGGGTCGTCGGCGGCCAGACGCTCGGCGCGCTCGCGCAGCGGGGCCGGCGCCGGCGCCGGGAAGCGCAGGTCGGCCAGCGCCGCGCGCAGGTAGAGCCCCGTGCCGCCCGCGACGACCGGCACCCTGCCGCGGGCGAGCGCCCCGTCGACCGCCTCGTGGGCCAGGCGGGCGAAGCTCCCCGCGGTCGAGCCCTGCTCCAGCGACAGGTCGCCCACCAGGTGGTGGGGCACCTCGGCCAGGGCCGCCGGCCGTGGCGAGTCGGCCGCGATCTCGAGCCCCCGGTAGCGCTGGAAGGGGTCGCAGACGACGATCTCGCCGCCCAGCGCCAGCGCGGCGGCGTGCGCGAGCGCGCTCTTTCCGGCGGCGGTGGGCCCGAAGAGCGCCAGCACCGCGGGGCCGGTGGGGCTCAGGCCCGCGCCGCCACCTCCGCCTCCTCGCCCACCAGCGTGGTGGAGGTGGCGCCATCGATCCGCACGCAGGTCAGCTCGCCGGGCGCCGCGCGGCCGACGAAGTTCACGACGATGTTCTGGCGCAGCCGGCCGCGCAGGCGGTCCGGATCGGTGCGCGAGGGGCCCTCGACCAGCACCTCGCGCACCGAGCCGACGAAGCGCCGGGCGCGCGCCGCAGCCGTGCGCTGGACCACCTCCACCAGCCGCCCCATGCGCTCGCGCTTGACCTCCGCCGAGACGTCGTCGGGCAGCCGCTCGCCGGCCTCCGTGCCGGGCCGCGGCGAGTAGAGGAAGGTGTAGGCGCCGTCGTACTCGCACTCCTCCACCAGGGAGAGCGTCTCGGCGAAGTCGTCCTCGGTCTCTCCGGGGAAGCCGACGATCAGGTCCGTGGTGAGCGACAGGTCCGGGATCGCGTCCCGCAGGCGGGCCACGAGCTCCAGGTAGCGCCGGCGGTCGTAGGTGCGGCGCATCGCCTTCAGAACCCGGCTCGATCCGGACTGGGCCGGCAGGTGCAGGTGCTCGCAGACCGCCGGGCAGTCGGCCATCGCGGCGATCACGTCCGCCCGCATGTCCTTGGGGTGAGGGCTCGTGTAGCGCACGCGCCACAGTCCCTCGACGTCGGCCACCGCGCGCAGCAGCTCGGCGAAGGTCGCGCGCTCCGGCCGCGGCAGGTCGCGCCCGTAGGAGTTCACGTTCTGGCCGAGCAGCGTCACCTCGCGCACCCCGTCGGCGACGAGCGCCTGCACCTCCGCGACCAGCTCCGCCGGCGGGCGGCTGCGCTCGCGGCCCCGCACGCTGGGCACGATGCAGTAGGAGCAGACCGAGTTGCATCCGACCGAGATCTGGAGCCAGGCCTGGTGGGGCCGCTCGCGCTTGGCGGGCAGGGTGCCGCTGAAGGCGCCGTCAAAGCTGAAGGCGCCGACCGCCTCCAGCCGCTCGCGCGCCACCAGCTCGCCAAGCCGCGCCACCTCCCCCGGGCCGAAGGCGATGTCCACGAACGGGAACTGGCGGAACACCTCCTGCTTCTGGCTCTGCGCCCAGCACCCGCCCACGGCCACGACCGCGTCTGGACGCAGCCGCTTCACCCGCTTCGCGTCGCCGAGGTTGCCGATGAAGCGCTCGTCCGCGCTGCCGCGGATGGTGCAGGTGTTGAAGAGGATCAGGTCCGCGTCGTCGCGGCGCTCGGCCTCGCGATAGCCGAGGCGCTCCAGCAGCCCCTTCATCCGCTCGGAGTCGTGGGCGTTCATCTGGCAGCCGAAGGTGGCGAGGTGGTAGCGCATCGGAGCCGAGTCTAGCGCCGCCTCAGGGCCGTCCGACTCGCTCGCACGCGCCCGTCACACCCCCGTTCGCTTTCGCTCCACTCCCGACTCGAAACGGGCGCGATCGATCACGAAGCGCTGGTGACGCCCCTCGCAGATGCGGTCGCGCTCGTCGTCGACCTCCACCGCGAACGTCAGCCGGCGGCCGTCCACCTCCTCCAGGCGCACCCGCGCCACCACCTCCAT
>JAWVEW010000040.1:0-6148 GCA_033856495.1 Miltoncostaeaceae bacterium
CTGGACGGCCGGGTGGTCACCGGAGGCGTGGACCACGGGCACGTGCGTCGCCCGTTGCCGGCCGCGAAGGCGCTCGACGACGTCCTCCTGGCCTATGAGATGAACGGCGAGGCGCTCCCGCCGGACCACGGCTTTCCGGTGCGCCTGGTGGTCCCGGGCTGGGTGGGCATCGCCAGCGTGAAGTGGCTGGGGCGCATCGAGGTCGCCGCCCGGCCGCTGCGCTCGCCCTGGAGCACCATCTGGTACCGGATGACCGGACACGGGCATCCTGCCGACGCGCCCCCGCTCGCCCATCAGGACGTGAAGAGCGCCTTCGAGCTCGCCTGGGACGCGCTGGTGCCCGCCCGCGTTCCCCTGACGCTGCGGGGACGGTCGTGGTCCGGGCGCTTCCCGATCCGCCGCGTGGACGTGAGCGCGGACGGCGGCGCCTCCTGGTCGCCCGCCCGTCTGGTCGAGCCGAACCAGGCCGGCGCCTGGGTCCGCTGGGAGCTCGACTGGACGCCGTCGGCGCCCGGTCGCTACGAGCTCAGGGCGCGGGCGACGGACGCGGGCGGCCGGGTCCAGCCGTTCGAGGTCCCCCTCAACGACAACGGCTACATGTTCTGGGCGGTGGTCCGCCACCCGGTCGTGGCGGTCGCCTGACGCCCCCGCGGGGCCGCGGGTCAGTCCCGGAAGCCCCCGAAGACGGCGAGCCCGAAGGAGCGCCACCAGCAGTCGGTGCGGCGGAAGCCGGCCGCGCGCAGCCAGGCGAGCTGATCGTCGACCGTGGCGGGCAGCGCCGTGGCGTCCAGCCGGTCGAGCTCCCCGGCGACCTCCGGCGGTGCCATCGTCGCGCTCATGTGGCGGCCGATGGCCGCCCGGTAGACGGCCCCGAGCGCGGGATCGGGCGCCCGCACCAGGTCCGCCACCACCACCGCCCCGCCGCTGGCCATGGTGAGCCCCAGCCCCGCGAAGAGCACCGCCTTCTCGGCGTCCGAGATGCCGTGCAGGGCCAGGCCCGCCGTGACGAGGTCGGCGCCGGCGGCCAGGCGCGGCGTGGCCCGGAAGTCGCCCTCGACCAGGCGCACGCGGTCCCCGAAGCCGGCCAGGCGAGCGCGCGCGTCGGCGAGCTCGGTGGCGGAGAGGTCGATGCCGGTCACGCGCGCCCGCGGAAAATGCTCCAGCACCCGGCTCGCCACGTGGCCGCTGCCGACGCCGAGGTCGACGACCTCGATCGCCTCGTCGCGCCAGGCTTCGAGCGGCGCCAGCATGAGCGCCGGCAGCTCGGCATAGGAGGGGTAGCGCTGGTCGGGCCGAACGCCCACGGGCTGGCCCCTGGCCTCCGTCAGCGCCTGTCGGCCACCCGCAGGCGGTTCTCCGCGCGCCGGCGCGCGCTCTCCGCCGCCGACCGCGCGGTCTCGTCCTCCCCCGCCGCCGCCACCGCCTCCTCCGCCTGGCGCAGGGCCGCCTCGGCGCGAGCGCGGTCGATCGAGGCCGCCTCCTCGGCCTGCTCGACGAGCACCAGGACCTGGTCCTCCTCCACCGAGAGGTACCCCTCCGAGGTCGCCAGGACCACCTCGGTCTCCTCGAGCGTCTTGATGCGCGTCTCGCCGACCCTCAGGAACGCGATCAACGGCGCGTGCCGGGGCAGGATGCCGACCTCCCCCATCACGCTGGGCGCGACCACCATCGTCGCCGCGCCCTCCCAGACGACCCCGTCCGGTGAGAGCACGCGCACGCCGAGGCGCTTGCGGTCGGCGGCCTGAGTGCTCAAGTCGCCCTACTCCTTCAGGCCGGCGGCCTTCTCGACCGCCTCGTCGATGGTCCCGACCAGGAAGAAGGCCTGCTCGGGGAGCTCGTCGTGCTTGCCCTCGATGATCTCCTTGAAGCCCCGGATCGTCTCCTTGAGCCCCACGTACTTGCCCGCCGTGCCCGTGAAGGCCTCGGCCACGAAGAACGGCTGGGAGAGGAAGCGCTGGACCCGGCGGGCGCGCGAGACGGTGACCTTGTCCTCGTCCGACAGCTCGTCGACTCCCAGGATCGCGATGATGTCCTGGAGGTCCTTGTAGCGCTGCAGGATCTGCTGCACGGCGGTGGCCACGTCGTAGTGCTCGTCGCCCACGCTCTCACGCGACAGCAGCCTGCTGGTGGAGTCCAGCGGATCCACGGCCGGGTAGATGCCCTGCTCGGCGATCGCGCGCGAGAGCACGGTCGTGGCGTCGAGGTGCGCGAAGCTCGCGGCCGGCGCCGGGTCCGTGAGGTCGTCGGCGGGCACGTAGATCGCCTGCACCGACGTCACCGAGCCCTTGCGGGTGGAGGTGATCCGCTCCTGGAGGTCGCCCATCTCGGTCGCGAGGGTCGGCTGGTAGCCCACCGCGGACGGCATCCGGCCGAGCAGGGCCGACACCTCGGAGCCCGCCTGGACGAAGCGGAAGATGTTGTCGATGAAGAGCAGCACGTCCTGGCCGCCCTCGTCCCGGAAGTACTCCGCCATGGTGAGTCCGCTGAGGCCGACGCGCAGCCGGGCGCCCGGCGGCTCGTTCATCTGCCCGTAGACGAGGGCGGTCTTGCTGAGGACGCCGCTCTCCTTCATCTCCAGCCAGAGGTCGTTCCCCTCGCGGGTGCGCTCGCCCACGCCGGCGAACACCGACAGGCCGCCGTGCTCCTGGGCGATGTTGTGGATGAGCTCCTGGATCAGCACCGTCTTGCCGACGCCGGCGCCCCCGAACAGCCCGACCTTGCCGCCCTTCACGTACGGGGCGAGCAGGTCGATGACCTTGATCCCGGTCTCGAAGATCTCCTCGGTCGGGTCGAGCTGGTCGAACTTCGGAGCCTCCCGGTGGATCTCCCAGCGCTCGCCCTCGTCGAGCGGCTCGCCCTCGTCGATCGTCGCGCCGAGCACGTTGAAGATGCGGCCCAGCGTCCGCTCGCCGACCGGTACCGAGATCGCCTTGCCGGTGTCGATCACCTCGGTGCCGCGCGCCAGGCCGTCGGTGCTGTCCATGGCCACCGCGCGCACCCGGTCGTCGCCGAGGTGCTGCTGCACCTCCGCGATGAGCGGCGCCTCGTCCTCGCCCGGGCGCGTGACCTCGAGCGCGTTGTAGATCGCCGGAAGCTCGCCCGGGAAGCGGACGTCCAGCACGACGCCCCGGATCTCCACGATCGTCCCGACGTTGCTGCTCTCGGCGCCGTTGTGCGATTCCTCAGCCATGTCGTGCTCGCATCCTTGTCGTGTGCGGGATACCGGCGGCGTCAGCTGAGCGCATCGGCGCCAGCGACCACCTCGAGTATCTCCTGGGTGATCTCGGCCTGGCGGGCGCGGTTCATCGCCAGCGTGAGGTCGTCGATGATGACCGCCGCGTTGTCGGAGGCGTTGCGCATCGCGGTCCGGCGGGCGCCGAGCTCGGATGCGGCGCTCTCCAGCAGAGCGCGGTAGATGGTCGTGTCGATGTACGTGGGCAGCAGCTTCTGGAGGAAGTCGGAGGCGTCCGGCTCGAAGAACGCGAGCGCCCGCGTGAAGGTCGGCCCCTCGTCGTCGGCGTCCCCGTCCTCGCTCTCCTCGACCACGTCCCGGGGCACCGGCAGCAGCTGCTCCTCGGTGACCCGCTGCTCGATGACCGACTTGAAGGCGTTGTAGACGAGGACCACCTTGTCGAGGTCGCGCTCCACGAACCGCTCCACCAGGTGCTCGCCCACCTGCTCCGCGTCGGCGTAGGTGGGCGCGGCGGAGAAGCCCTGGAAGACCCGGTCGACCGGAAGCTGCCGGAAGCGCAGGGTGCCGGCGCCCTTCTTGCCGACCGCGGTGAAGACCACCTCGCCGGCGCCCTCGGATCGCAGCCGCTCGGCCACCTCGAGGCTGCGGCGGATGATGTTCGCGTTGAACGCGCCGGCCAGGCCCCGGTCGCCGGTGATGACGACGACCGCCGCCCGCTCGAGGGTCTCGCGCTCCTCGAGCAGCGGCAGCCCCTTCAGGTTGCCGCCCTGGCGGGCGGCCTGGGACATCAGCCGCCGCATCGAGGACGCGTAGGGCCGCAGCGACTCGATCCGGTCCTGGGCGCGGCGCAGGCGGGCGGCGGCGACCAGCTCCAGCGCCCGGGTGATCCTGCGCGTGCCGCGCACCGAGCTGATGCGCCGCTTGATGTCCTGCTGGGTGGCCACGCGCTAGGTGGCCGCTGACTCGGTCTTCGCCTCGGCGTCGGCCTCTGCCTGGCCCTCCGCCCCGGTCCCGTCCTCGGCCTCGTCGGCGACGGGCGCCTCCGGCAGGCTCTCCTCGGCGACGTCCCCGCCCCAGCGGTCCTTGACGAAGCTCTTGATGAACTCGTCCAGGCGCTTGGCGACCTCGTCCGACAGGTCCCTCGTCTCGCGGATCTCCTTGACGATCGACTCCTCCTCGCGCAGCGCCACCCGCAGCTCCTCGATGAAACGGGGCACATCCCCGACGTCGATCCGATCCAGATGGCCCTGGTTGGCGGCGAAGATCACCACCACCTGCTCCTCCACAGGCCACGGCTGGTACTGGGGCTGGTTCAGCACGGCCACCAGGCGGTTGCCGCGGGCCAGCGTGCGCTGGGTGGCGGGGTCGAGCTCCGAGCCGAACTGGGCGAAGGCCTCCAGCTCGCGGAACTGGGCGAGCTCGAGCTTCAGCCGGCCCGCGACCTTGCGCATGGCCCGGATCTGGGCCGATCCGCCCACCCGGCTCACCGAGATGCCGACGTTCACCGCCGGCCGCACGCCCGAGTAGAAGAGCTTCGTCTCGAGGAAGATCTGGCCGTCCGTGATCGAGATCACGTTGGTCGGGATGTATGCGGCGACGTCGCCGGCCTGGGTCTCGATGATCGGCAGCGCCGTCAGCGAGCCGCCCTCGCGCTCGTCGCTGAGCTTGCAGGCGCGCTCCAGCAGGCGCGAGTGGAGGTAGAAGACGTCGCCGGGGAACGCCTCACGCCCGGGCGGGCGCCGCAGCAGCAGCGACATCTGGCGGTACGAGTCGGCGTGCTTGGACAGATCGTCGTAGACGCAGAGCGCGTGCTGGCCGCCGTAGAGGAAGTACTCGGCCATCGCGCAGCCTGAATAGGGGGCCAGGTACTTGAGCGGCGCGGAGTCGGCGGCGGTGGCGGCGACCACCGTCGTGTACTCCATGGCGCCGGCCTCGCGCAGCCGCTGGACGATCTGCACGACGGTGGAGGCCTTCTGGCCGATCGCGACGTAGAAGCACATCACGTCCTGGCCGCGCTGGTTGATGATCGCGTCGATCGCGAGCGCGGTCTTGCCGGTCTGGCGGTCGCCGATGATCAGCTCGCGCTGGCCGCGGCCGATCGGGATGAGCGCGTCGAGCGCCTTGATGCCGGTCTGCAGGGGCTCCTTCACCGGCTGGCGCTGGACCACGCCGGGCGCCTTGAACTCCACCGGGCGGTTCTTGTCGGTCTCGATCGGCCCGCGGTCGTCGATCGGCTGGCCCAGCGGGTCCACCACACGCCCCAGCAGCGCCTCGCCCACCGGCACCTGCATGACGTTGCCGGTCCGCTTGACGGAGTCGCCCTCCTTGATGAGGACGTCGTCGCCGAGCAGCACGGCGCCGACGTTGTCCTCCTCGAGGTTGAGGGCCAGCGCGAAGACGTTGTGGGGAAGCTCGAGCATCTCGAGCGCCACGCAGGACTCGAGGCCATGGATGCGGGCGATGCCGTCGCCGACCTGGAGGACGGTGCCGACCTCCTCCACGTCCACGTCGCCCTTGTATTCCGCGATCTGCTGGCGGAGGACCTTGGCGATCTCGTCAGGTCGGAGCTTCATGAGCGGGGTGGCGCCTTTCTGTCGGGGTGACCGGCCGTCGGGAGCGTGGTCAGGATGAGAGCGCCGTCTCGACCGGCGCGGAGGTCAGCTCGCGGCGAAGGTCGGACAGGAGATAGCGCACCGAGCCGTCGATCAGGAGGCCGCCGACGACCAGCATCAGGCCGCCCACGATCTCGGGATCGACCCGCTCGGTCAGCGAGACCTCGCGGCCCGTCTGGGACTGGATGCGGTCGACCAGCTGGGTGCGGAGCTCGTCGGACAGCGGCACCGCGGTGACGGCCTCCACCTCGACCCGCCCCTCGGCCTTCGCGACCAGGTCGGCGAAGGCCTCGGCGATCTCGGCCAGCTCGTCGATCCGCCGGCGGTCGATCAGGACCTGGAG
>JAWVEW010000041.1:0-12410 GCA_033856495.1 Miltoncostaeaceae bacterium
CGCGAGCAGGAGCGGCTCGCCGAGGCGGCCGGCCTGTAGGGCCTGCCGCTGTTCCGCGCGCCCGATCAGGCCGGGCGCGGACGTCAGGATCCTTTCAAGATCGGGGTCTAGGGTGACTCGCGGAACCCCGACGGAAGGATCGCCGTGAACCCGCTGCGCAAGCTCCCGACCTCCCGCCTCCTCGGTGTCGTCGCCGGCGTCGCCGTCGTCGCCGGCGGCGGCGCGGCCATCGCGGGCGCCGTCGGCGGCGGGGCGGCGCCGCCTCCAGAGCCGCTCGCGGTCGCCGTCCACGACGCGCTCGCGGCTCCCGCCCTGCAGGGCGTCACGGCGCGGATCAGGTTCACGAACCACCTGATCGACTCCTCCAGCCTGCAGCGGGGCGATCCCCTCCTCACGGGCGCGTCCGGGCGGCTCTGGATGAGCGACCAGGGCAAGCTGCGCCTGGAGCTGCAGTCCGGCGACGGCGACGTGCAGGTGCTCCTCGACGGACGGAACCTCTCCGTCTACGACCCGAGCCAGCAGACCGTCTACCGGGCCACGCTCCCGGAGGGCCTCCCACAGGGGGCCGAGGGGAAGGGCGAGGTCCCGACGGTCCAGCGGATCGAGGGCTGGCTGGCCTCGCTGATGCAGGGGGCCGACCTCTCCGGCGCCATCCCCGGCGTCGTGGCCGGCCAGCCGGCCTACACGGTTCGGATCTCGCCCAAGCACGACGGCGGCCTGCTCGGGAGCGCCGAGCTTGCGTGGGACGCGACGCACGGCGTACCGCTGCGGGCCGCCGTCTACGCCGCCGGAAACCCGTCGCCCGTCCTGGAGCTGATCGCCACGGACGTGAGCTACGGCCCCGTGGCCGCCTCGGACCTGGCCGTCGCGCCGCCGGCCGGCGCGAAGGTGGTCGAGCTCGCGCTGCCGGCGGGGATCGGCGCGGAGTCGGGCCGCAACGAGCCGCGGCGGGTCAGCGGCCTGGCGGCGGTTCAGGCCGCGGTGGGCTTCCCGGTCGCGGCCCCGCCGACGCTGGTGGGCCTGCCCCGTCGCGGCGTGCGTCTGGTCGATCGCGACGGCACGGCGGCCGCGCTCGTGACCTACGGGCAGGGGCTCGGCGGCATCGCGGTGCTGGAGGCTCCCGCGAAGCCGGCGGGAGGCGCGTCGCCGGGCGGCGAGCGGGGGTCCCTGTTCGGAGGCCTTCCGGCCGTCGCGATCGACGGCGTCACCGGGCGCGAGCTGGACACCGCGCTCGGCACCGTCGTCTGGTTCACCCGCGGCGGCGTGGAGTTCACGCTGCTCGGATCGGTGCCGCCGGTGGCCGCCGAGGCCGCGGCGCGCGGGCTCACGTCATGAGCGCGCCCCCTGTGGCCGCCCGCGGCCTGTCGAAGCGGTACGGAGCGATCCTGGCCGTCGACGACGTCGACCTGACCGTGGACCCGGGCGACGTCTACGGCTTCCTCGGACCCAACGGCGCGGGCAAGACCACCACCCTGCGGATGCTGCTGGGGCTGATCCGCCCGACCGCCGGCTCGGTGCAGCTCTTCGGCCGCGATCCGCTCGTGGAGGGGGCGCGCGCCCTGGACGGGGTGGCCGGCTTCGTCGAGGCGCCGCGCTTCTATCCCTATCTCAGCGGCCGGAAGAACCTGGAGCTGCTGGCGGCCTACGACGGCGGCGACGCCGCGGGGCGGATCGACCCGGTCCTCGAGACGGTGGACCTGAGCGACCGTGCCCGCGACCGCGTGGGCGGCTACTCCCACGGGATGCGCCAGCGGCTCGGCATCGCCGCCGCGCTGCTGCGGCAGCCGCGGCTGCTGCTGCTCGACGAGCCGGCCACCGGGCTCGACCCCGCCGGCATGCGCGACATGCGGGCGCTGATCCGCCGCCTCGCCGCGGGCGGGATGACGGTGCTGCTCTCCAGCCACCTCCTCGCCGAGGTGGAGGAGGTGTGCGACCGGGTGGCGATCATCCGGTCGGGCCGGATCGTCTACGAGGGCGCCCTGGCGGCGCTGAAGCGCGCCGGCGAGAGCGGCTACCGCCTGCGCACGACCGACGACGCGCGGGCGGTCGCGATCTGCGCCGCGCAGGCCGGGCTGCGGGCGGTGCGCAGGGAGGGGGTCGAGGTACGCTTCAGCGCGGAGGAGGAGGCCGTGGCGCTGCTGTCGGTGGCGCTCGTCGAGGCGGGTGTCGCGATCGTCCAGCTGACCCCCGACCTGGCCACCCTCGAGGATCTCTTCTTCCGCTTCACGGAGGACGCGCCGGGGGCGGGCGCGGCGCGCGCGCCGGCCGACGTGCGGGCGGCGGCGTGACCGCGGGCGCGCTGACGGTCTACCGGTGGGAGCTGCGCAAGCTGATCGCGCAGAAGCGCACCTACCTCGGGCTGGGCGCGGCGACGCTCGTGCCGCTGGCCTTCGTGATCGCGCTCAGCGTGCGGAGCGACCGTCCGAACGACATTCCGTTCGGCCGCTACGTCCACCAGTCCGGGCTCGCGATCCCGCTGGTGCTGCTCACGTTCGCGTCCGCGTTCCTCTTCCCGCTCATCAGCGCCCTGGTGGCCGGTGACATCTTCGCCTCCGAGGACCACAACGGGACGCTGAAGACCATCCTCACCCGCTCGCTGGAGCGGGGGCAGGTGTTCGCGGGCAAGGCGCTGGCGGCCGCCACCTACGCCGCCGTGGCGCTGGTCGCGATGGGGATCGTGGCCGTCGTGGCGGGGACGGCGGCGTCGGGGTTCAACCCGCTCACGAGCCTGTCCGGCACGACCGTCAGCGCGACCCATGCCCTGGGGCTGGTGGCGGCCAGCATGGGCGTCTACCTCTGGCCGCTGTTGGCCGTGGTCTGCATCGGGCTCCTGCTCTCCACGATCACGCGCAACAGCGCCGCCGCGGTCGTGGGCACCCTGGTGGTGGCGATCATGATCCAGCTGATCGGCATCCTCCCGGGGCTGGGCAGCCTCTCGCCGTACCTGCTGACGAGCCAGTTCGACGCCTGGCAGGGCTTCCTGCGCCAGCCGACGGACTGGGCGCCGATCACCCGAGCGGCCTGGGTCTGCGCCCTGTACGGCCTGCCGGCGCTCGTCGCCGCCTACCTCGTCTTCCTCCGCCGCGACGTGGCCGGGGGCTGATGAACGCAGGAGGCGAGCGGGTCCTGGTCGTCGACGACGACGCGCCCATCCGCCGCATGCTGGCGCGCACCCTGGCCGCCGAGGGCTACCAGGTGGCGCTGGCGGCGGACGGCGGGGAGGCGCTCGCCGACCTGGAGCGGGCGCCGCCGGACCTGGTGATCCTCGACGTGGCCATGCCGGGGCTGGACGGGCTCGCCGTCTGCCGGCGGATCCGGCGCAAGGGGCTGGGCACGCCGATCCTGATGCTGACCGCCCGCGACGCGGTGGCGGACCGGGTGGCGGGGCTGGACGCCGGCGCGGACGACTATCTGGTCAAGCCGTTCGCGCCGGAGGAGCTCGCGGCGCGCGCCCGCGCCCTGCTGCGCCGGGGCTGGGACAGCGGCGGGCTGATGAGCTTCGCGGGCCTGACCCTCGACCCCGCCTCGCGCCGGGTGATGCGCGGGCGGCGTAGCATCGAGCTGACCGCACGCGAGACCGCGCTCCTGGCGCTGCTCATGCGCAGGCCCCGCACCGTCGTGTCGCGTGAGGTCGCCCTGGCCGAGGTCTGGGAGGAGGGCACGGGGTCGAACGTGGTCGACCGCTACGTCGCGCACCTTCGGCGCAAGCTGGGGGACCCGCCCCTCATCCACACGGTGCGAGGTCTCGGCTTCACGCTGCGGGGATGATCCTGAATCCGGCGAGTGCACCCGAGACTCCGCACCGGATGGACACGCGCATGGTGCTCGGCGGGTGCGCGACCTCAGCCCCACCACAGCGCCTCGAATGCGCGCACCCGCGGATTCGGGCAGCGAGATCGCCGGATTCAGGATGAGACCGCGGACCCTGCGCGGACGGCTGGCCGCCGGCGCGGCTGCCGCCATCGTCGTGGCCATCAGTGTCCTGGGGCTGAGCGTGGGCTTGCTGGTGAACCGCGAGCTGCGCTCCTCGCTGGACCGCGCGCTCGAGCGCCGGGCGGCCGACGTCGCCCGCCTCAGCGCGTCGGCTCCCGCCCTCCTCACGTCGCCGGGAGCGCTCCAGGCCCCGCTGGGGGGCCGGGAGCTGTCGGTGGAGGTGCTCGACCGGCGCCGGCGCATCGTCGCGCGCTCGCTGGCCCTGGGCGGGCGCCTGCTCCCGGGCGATCCGTTGGTGACGGCCGCGATCCGGGACGGCCGCAGCGGCTTCCTGGACGGCTCCCTGTCGGGGGAGCCGATCCGGCTCTACGTGGCGCCGCTGGCGGACCTCGGCGGGCCGGCCTCCGGCGGCGCCGTGCTCGTGGCATCGAGCACGGCGGAGATCGAGGCGACCCTGCACCGGATCCGCTGGCTGATCGTCCTCAGCGCGGTCGGGGCCGCCGCCCTGGGCGCCGGGCTGGCCGCGCACCTGACCGGCCGCGGCGTGCGCGCGCTGCGCCGGCTGGCGACGGCCGCCCGCGGGATCGAGCGCAGCGGCGATGCCCGCCAGCGCCTCCCCGAGCCGCCTGCGGCGCGTGAGATCGCCGAGCTGACCGGAACGCTGAACGCGATGCTCGCGGCCCTGGACCGATCCCAGGAGGCC
The DNA here is from genome assembly GCA_033856495.1 of Miltoncostaeaceae bacterium. Classification (GTDB taxonomy): domain Bacteria; phylum Actinomycetota; class Thermoleophilia; order Miltoncostaeales; family Miltoncostaeaceae; genus JAWVEW01. The sequence continues at coordinate 4,637 of JAWVEW010000041.1, forward strand.
GAGCGCAGGCTGCTGGCCGACGCCTCTCACGAGCTGCGCACGCCGCTCACCTCCCTGCGCGGCAACGCCGCCTACATCGCCCGCCACGGGCCGGACGCCGAGGTCCTGGCCGACCTGGAGGCCGATGCCGCCCGCCTGGGCCGGCTGGTGGACGATCTGCTCGCGCTCGAGCGGGCGGGCTCGGACTCGGCGCCGCGGGAGGAGGTCCGGCTCGACGCGCTCGCCCGGCGCACCGCCGAGGGCGATCCGCGCATCGCGCTGACGTCGTGCGAGCCGGTATGGGTGCTGGGCGAGGCCGGCGAGCTGCAGCGCGCGCTGGACAACCTGGTCGAGAACGCGCGCGTGCACGGGCCGGCGGGGGGCCGGATCGAGCTCGCGGTGCGGGCGCGCGAGTCGCGGGCGATCGTCACCGTGAGCGACGAGGGCGCGGGCGTGCCCGAGGCGGACGCCGGACGCGTCTTCGACCGCTTCTGGCGCGGCCCCGCGGCGGCGGGCCGGCCCGGATCCGGGCTCGGGCTGGCGATCGTGCGCGCCGCCGTGGAGCGGCACGGTGGGCGGGTCAGCGTCGACGGCTCGCGGTTCACGCTCGACCTCCCCGCCGTGGCACCGACAGGGGGCCGTGTCGAGCCGAGCGTCGACGGGGGACGGCCGGCGGGTCGCACCGACGATGCCGCGTCCCCCGCCGGCCCGCTCCACTAGACTCGGTACCCGATGGACAGCCCGCCTCGGCGCAGCTCGGTCGCGTGCATGGTCGGCGACGTCCAGATCGGGGGCGGCGCCCCGGTCGTGGTCCAATCCATGACCAACACCGACACCGCCGACGCCGCGGGCACCGCCCGGCAGGTCGCGGAGCTGGCGGAGGCCGGCAGCGAGATCGTCCGCATCACGGTGAACAACCGCGCCGCCGCGGCGCGCGTGGCGGAGGTGCGGGAGCGCCTCCGCGACGTTCACGGCGTCGAGGTGCCGCTGGTCGGCGACTTCCACTACAACGGCCACACGCTGCTGCGCGAGTTCCCCGACTGCGCGGAGGCGCTCGACAAGTACCGGATCAACCCGGGCAACGTGGGCCGCGGCGCCCGCCACGACTCGAACTTCGCGTCGATGATCGCGGTGGCCCGGGAGCTCGGGAAGCCGGTCCGGATCGGGGTGAACGCCGGCTCCCTCGACCCCGAGCTGCTGGACGAGCTGATGGACCGCAACGCCGCCCGCCCGCAGCCGCTGAGCGCGGCCGGCGTGGTCCGCCAGACGATGGTGGAGAGCGCCCTGCGCTCGGCCGCCGGCGCCGAGGAGCTGGGCCTGCCCCACGATGCGATCGTGCTCTCCTGCAAGGCGAGCCAGGTGGGGGAGATGGTGGCGACCTACCGGCAGCTCGCGGCCCGCTGCGACTACCCCCTGCACCTGGGCCTCACCGAGGCCGGGATGGGGACGAAGGGGGTGGTGGCGACCGCGGCGGCGCTCGGCCTGCTCCTGGCGGAGGGCATCGGCGAGACCATCCGGGCCAGCCTCACGCCGGACCCGGGGGGCGACCGCACCATCGAGGTCGCCGTCTGCCTGGATCTGCTGCAGTCGCTCGGCCTGCGCGCCTTCCGGCCCCAGGTCACCGCCTGCCCCGGCTGCGGCCGCACGACGAGCACGGTCTTCCAGGAGCTGGCCCAGGGGATCGAGCGGCGCCTCGCGGAGCGGATGGCCGTCTGGCGGCACGAGCGGCCGGACGCGGCGTCCCTGCGCGTGGCGGTGATGGGCTGCATCGTGAACGGCCCGGGGGAGAGCCGCGCCGCGAACATCGGCCTCAGCCTGCCGGGTACCGGCGAGGAGCCGCGCGCGCCGGTCTACGTCGACGGCCTCAAGGTGGCCACCCTGGAGGGCCCGACCCTGGCCGAGGACTTCATGCGGATGGTCGAGGAGTACGTCGAGCGCACCTATCCGGCGGCCAGGCCGGCGGTCGCGCCGGCGCGCTGAGCGGGCCCGGGCCCGACCTGCGACAGACGACGTCCTGGCCGTCCGGGCGGGCGTGCGGCGTGGAGGATTGGCCGGGTGGCCGGGGTGCCCTCTGCTACCATCGCCCCGGCTGATGGGCAGCGAACCACGCACCGGCACGGCCGGGGGTCCGCACCGACGTCGCTCCGATGTCGAGATGAGCGAGGACCCCCCCCGAAGTACCACCCGGCCGCGGCTGCCGCTCGCCGCGCCGGCGAGCGTCGCGGTGGTCCGCCAGCAGCGCGGGGTGAACGCCACCCGGGTCGTGCTGGCGGCGCTGATCGGCAATGGGCTCGTTGCCGTCGTGAAGGCGATCGCCGCGTTCATGTCCGGCTCCAGCGCGCTCTACGCCGAGTTCGCCCACTCCCTGGCGGACACCACGAACCAGGGGCTGCTGCTGCTGTCGATCGCCCTCGCGAGGCGGGTCGCGGACGAGGAGCATCCGCTCGGCTATGGCCGCGAGCGCTTCTTCTGGGGGTTCGTGGCGGCGATCTCGATCTTCTCGATCGGCGCCACCTACAGCGTCTACGAGGGCATCTCGAAGGTGAGCTCCGCCGGCGGCCACATCGAGGCCGTCGGGCTCGGCTACGCGGCGCTGATCTTCGCGTTCGTCTTCGAGGCGGGGGCGCTCCTCGTCGCGGTCCGCCACTTCCGGGCCGCGGCCCGCAGGGAGGGGCGCAGCCTCTTCGACTACATCCGGCGCTCGCGCGACCCCACCAGCAAGACGGCGCTCTTCGAGGACACCGGGGCCATCGTCGGCATCGCGATCGCCGCCGGCGGCCTCGCCCTCACCCAGGCCACGGGCAACCGGGTCTGGGACGGCGTCGCCTCGATCGTCATCGGCGTCCTGCTGGCCGCCATCGCACTGCTGCTCGCGGCCCAGAGCCGCAAGCTCCTGCTGGGCCGGGCGCCGGAGCCGGACGAGACGCTCGCGATCCGGCGCGCGATCGAGGGCACGCCCGGCGTGGAGCGGGTGCTGGACCTCGACGCCGTGCACCTGGGACCCGACGAGATCCTGGTGGCCGCGGACGTCGAGTTCTCGGACAGCCTCGACGCCGAGGGGGTGGAGGACGCCATCGACGAGGTCGAGCGGCGCATCTCGGCGGCCGAGCCCGACGCCCGGCGGATCTTCATCGAGCCCGAGGACGGGGACGACTACGACGTCGCCCACCCGGACCAGCGGCCGCAGCGGACCGACTGACGAGGCGATCGCACGGCCGGCGGGCGGCGCCGGCGACACGTCCCGCGGGCGCGAACTCAAGGACCCCCCCGGCGGTGCCGACCCTATCGGTAGTGCTACGGTCAGGGAGGCTCGACCTTGTTCGCGATCGGCTCCGTATTTGAGCCAACACAAGTGATTCGGGAGGCGGCGTCGGTCCTCCGCGTCAGCGGCGGCCGCCCGCGTCCCACCTGCTTCAGCAGGTTCAAATCACTGGCCGACACGGCAAGGTGGAGCCAGCCGTGGGCGGGGCGTCCCAGATGAGGGGCGCCCGGCCGGCGGCTGCGGCGACCTGTGCGCTTCTCGCGGCGATCGCCCTCGCCGGCTGCGGGGGCGGCGGATCCGCCCCAGCGGCGCCCGCATCCCTCGCGCCCGTCGCGGCGCCGCTGCCCCCTGCGCCGCTGGCCGCGGGCGACCTCGTGATCGCCGACCGGCGCACGCCCCGCGCGGTGACCCGCGCGCTCTCCAGTCGCTCCGCGGTCGTGGTGACCTTCGTGATGCCCGGCATCGCCGAGGACGACCTGGTGGCGCGCTCGCTGCACGACGCCCGGGCCGCCGCGACCGGCAAGGTGAGCTACTTCACCTTCCGGGTCGACCAGCCGCGGCGCTTCGGCGACCTGCCGGACCTGCTGAGCGTGAAGATGACGCCGACCGTCGTCGTCATCGGCCGCGATCACCGGCTCCTGAACGTCTGGCGCGGCCCGGTGGACGCGACCCTGCTCGGCCAGTCGATCGCCGCCGCGGTGGCCCGGCCGATCCCCGCCACCCCCAGGCCCCGCTCCTAGGTGGGCCAACCACCAACGTGGGGCGGTGTTCTGCCGTGCGAACACCGAGCGAGGCAAGGGACGCAGGGAGCCGCCGCCATTGGAGATAACGGGGCGACCGAGGACGCCGAATCGCGATGAGTGTGAAGCCGGCAGAACCCGGTAAACGTGGGTGGGCGGTCCACTAGCCGAGCTCGCGGGCGCTGGCGTGCTCGCGCGCCGCGCGGAGAAGCGGCTCGCAGGCGAGGGCGCGGGCCGGGTCGATGGCCACCACCGGGCCCTGCGCGCCCTCCAGTACGCCGAGCCGCCACAGCGCGATCAGCGGCTCGGCCAGGCGCCGGCGGCGCGCGGGACCCGGTCGCGCGAGCGCGCGCACGACCGGACGGCCCTCGCCGAGCGCGTCCTCGCCGCGCGTCTGGGAATTGCTGCCTGAAACTCGTCACGTTGTTCCAGATCCCCGCGCCCAAGAAGAACTAGGTGCTCTGACCACACACCTGCGCGACACCTGACCGTTCCGTCCGGGCCTCCCGAGGGCAGCCCTGGCCCCCCTTCGTGACCTCACAGAACATCCGCATAGAGGGCCGCTGCTTCGACTCAGCAAGGCGGGAGCGCACCATCGAAGGCACCTGAGGGCGCGCCGCCTTGGAGAACCTCGGACCGGTCACCCAGCCCCGGCCTCATCAGCCCGGCGTCGGGCCGGACGCGCAGCAGCCGAGCCCAGTGGCGGGTCTGGTCGTCGAACTCCTCGCTGACTAGGCACTCGACCACAAGCACCGGCGCAAGGGGCGTCCACCCTTCGACCGGAGCCTGTCAAGCCAGATGAGACGGTCTCCTCGAGAATTTAGTGAGCAGCCCCCTCGTTGCTGGGCTTGTTGATCCAGGCCGCCACCGGCACGGCGGCGGCGTGGGCGCGCGACGGATGAACCGCTCGGGCGTGCGGGCGTAGGCAGCGTCAAGGACGCTGACGCGCTGCGCGTGAGCCTGCTCGGCGCGGCCGTAGTGGACGGTCGCCGGGGTCATGAGCCCGATGCCCGAATGACGGTGGTGATGGTTGTACCAGCCAAAGAACTCGCGGCAGAAGGCGCGCGCGTGCTCGAGCGAGTCGAACCGGGCCGGGAACCCGGGCCGGTACTTGAGCGTCTTGAACTGGGCTTCGGAGTAGGGGTTGTCGGTCGAGGTGTAGGGCCGGCTGTGCGACTTGAGGACGCCCAGGTCGGCGAGCAGGAACGCGACCGGCTTGGAGGTCATCGAGCTGCCGCGGTCGGCGTGCACGGTGAGCTGCCCCGGCCCGACCTGCTGCTGGTCGAGGGCCTGGGCGATCAGCGCCGTCGCGATCGGCCCCGCCTCCGGTGCTGGACGCTCCAGCCGACGTGAGTAGCGGCTGAACACGTCGAGGATCACGTAGAGGTAGAAGTAGGTCCAGGTGGCGGGCCCCAGGAGCTTGGTGATGTCTGAAGCTCCAGACCTGGTTGGGTCGCTCGGCAAGAAGCTCCGGCGCCGCGTAGGGCGGGTGGGCGAGCTGATCGCGGCGCTCGCGCACCTCGCCGTTTGCGGCCAGGAGCCGGTACATCGTGCGCTTGCCAGGCCAGGTAGCGGCCCTCATCGAGCAGCGTCGCCCACACGGCGGCCGGGGACGAGTCCACGAATCGCTCCGAGTGCAGCTCGTGAAGCACCGCCGCCCGCTCGGCCTCGGAGAGGGCTCGCGCCGGCGCCGGCCGCGGCCTTCGCGGCCGGGGCGCGGGCGGGCGCCGGCGCCAGGTAGATGGTCGCGTGCGAGGCCCCCAGCGCCCGGCAGGCCGGCCGCGTGCCGACCAGCGGCGTGAGCTCCTCGACGGCCTGCTCGATCATCGCTCGGTGCTCGTGCTGGCGCCCCTGGGATCGAGCAGCTCGCCCAAGAGCGCCGAGACGTTTCCCTGCACCTCGATCACCCGCCTGGCCTTCTCAAGCTCCGCCTCCGCGCGCTCGGCGCGGCGGCGCAGGTCGGCGTTCTCGGTCTCCAGCGGATGCGGCGGCCTGCGCCCCCGCGGCCGCTCCAGCGCCTCGAGCGCGCCGGCGTCGCGGGCGCGGCGCCACTCGGTCAGGAGCGACGAGTACAGGCCCTCGCGCCGAAGCAGCGCGCCGATCTCGCCCGGTCGGCTGCACGCGTCGGCCTCACCGACGATGCGCAGCCTGTACTCGGCGCTGAAGCGCCGCCGGGTGGGGCGCTCGACAAGCTCGGGGTCAGGCGCCCCGATCGGCTCTACCCGCTCGGCGGCCGCTTCGCTGCGCTCGCCTGCGGCTCGCTGCGCTACGCGGCCGCCGGCGCCGTTCCTCGAATCGGTCAACGACATCACGTCCTCCGATCTGGCCCTCAGGACTCGGTAGTTCCTGGGTCAAGACCGTCTCACGTGACGTTGGCAGAGAGGGCGCCTTGGAAATCTCGGCGGGGAGAAGGTGTGCGGAGCAGCGGCGGGCTCAGGCTGGTGCCGGGTGAGGCCCTGGCGGAGGCGACGGCGCCCGCGTGAGCGCCGACACGACGCCGCCAGAAGGCCCTGCGGCCCGTCCGAGGACGCCGTCGGCGACGCGACGCGCCGTTTTCTGCTCGCGCGCCGGAAACCGCCTCGCTGGGCGGGCTTCTGCGCCCCTCCGCGCGGGTGGACAACGTCCATGCTGCCCACACGGCTGGGACAGCCTGCGGCTGCCCCCTCCGCCCACAGGCCCTACCGCGATGGGATATGAACTGCTGGAAAACCGACGGCACGTGGGGCCAGTTCAGGCGTCCAACGTGGGGCCAGTGCAAGCGGCCGCGCCCACCGTCATGCCGAGGGCGGCCGCCGTGCCCGCAGGAGTCGCCAACCCCTTGCTGCAAGGTAGATCAACCCGCAGCCGCCGGCAATTACCGGTACGCCAGCAGGCCTATAGCCGCCCAAGGTTCCTGTGAGCAGAGCAACCCCAGCGGCGATCGCGACCACAGCGCCGACCGTCATTCCAACCGTGGCCTGCAAGAGCACGTCCTTCGCGGTAGGCCGCGCGTCTACCCGCCGGTCTCGGAGCCATAGCCACCCGAGCTGGATTGCCCCAAGGCCGGCCAGCACGAGGAAGCCCAGCCCGGCGCGCGCGCCCATGGCCAGGAGAATGCATCCAATTAGAAGGCAGGCCGTTGTTCCCAGAACGAAAAGCATCCCCGCGCGGCGAAGTCGCACCGTAAGGCTCCTCTCTCCTACTGGTCACAGATTGGCGATGACGCCCCGAGCCCCACGAGATCAATGACCATAGCCATAGCTAGCTCGCCGCCCTCGGCACGGCGTCGGTTGCCGGGACGCACTTGAATGTGGCCCCGGCCAGCGAGGGACACAGCGCCGGCCGCGCTCGTCCAGGCCTGGTATCTCTCCTAGGCTGTCCCCGGATTCCAGAAACTACCGACGCCCGCCGCGACACCGCCGCCCTCCAGCAGACAGCCAACCAGTGCGCCAGCCGCCGGGGAGCCCACCATGGATCCAAACAGCGCTCCAGGCTGGGCCCCTTGCCAGCACCCAATCGCACCGGCGATGACTGGACCCGCAACCGTGTAAAGAGTTCTCGCAATCGGGCCGGGTCCGGGATTCGCAGCCAGGCATAGTTTGAACGGTGCAGAAATGAATATGGTGCCATTCCTCAGCTTCTTCGGCCACCACTTTTTTTGTAGCTTGCTGATACAGGTGCCGAATCCGTATGTTCCGGTGGGATCGGTGAAGTTGACAGGGTCGCCGCCTGTATAGAGGTACCGGTTCGACTGGCTGGGACTGGTGGGATCGACAACTGGATCTGGCTGCGTCCAGCGTCCAAGGACGGGATC
>JAWVEW010000042.1:0-2952 GCA_033856495.1 Miltoncostaeaceae bacterium
GAACGGGTTGAGGACATAGCTGGCGGGGAACGAGCGGCCGTCGGTCGTGTCGAAGACGGCGTCGTCGTGGCGGCGGGGCGTCGACGCGTCGCGCCAGACCTCGCCGAGGATCCGCTCCCCGTCCTGCCCGTCCTGCCTGATGCGCACCACATCGCGGAGGCGGCGGCCGCTGAGGTCCGACTCGGGCGCGGCCAGCAGGCGACGCGCCTCGGGGTTGGCGAAGAGGATGGTGCCTTCGGCATCGAGCACGCAGAGCCCGTCGCCGACCGACTCGATCACGGTCCGGAGCTTGTCCCGCTCGGCCGCCAGCTCCGACTCCGACGAGCGCCTCAGCTGCTCGTTGAGCTCGGCCATCTCGGTGGACGAGATCTCCAGGGAGCGCTCGACCAGGTAGCGGTCTCGATCCGAGGCCTCGTAGCTGCGGTTCACCCGCTCGAGGAATGCGCGCCACTCGTCGGCTGTCGGCGGGGCATCCGAGGCTGCTCCGAGCTGCCGGAGCTGGCGCTCGAGGAGCGGATGGAGGGTCACGCGGATTCAGACATCGTCGTGAGGGTCACCGTCGCGTGGTCGCCGCAGGGAGGACTGGGCGGCGCAAACGGCGCGCCCCCTGCCTGGTTCATCGGTCGCGGGACCGCGGAAATGAGGTCCGCGCACGCGGCGTTCCGGGGGGTGCGCCGCAGCGGCAGCCGGGAGTCGGCCTCCCCCGACGACGAGCGGGCCTGGACCATCGTCGGACCAGGACTCGACGCGCGCGGGTGGTGGGCCGGCGGCCGGCGCGATTTGCTTCCGATGCACGGAGCCGACATCCCGCGGCCGGGGCGGCGCCCGATGTCGATCACCTGGCCGCTCAAGGAGGAGCGTCGTGACCCGGAGCCGACTGGCCGTTCGTCGCAGCCTGGCCGCAATGGTCGTGGCGCTCGCGCTGTACCCGGCCGCCGCCCTCGCGGCCCCCGCGCCCGCCCCGGCCCCCGCCACGGCTCCGATCTCGATCACGCGAGCGCTCGACCTGCTGGAGTCGGGCAGCGCCCGTCGCGCCGTCATCGCCGGCACGCCCGGCGCGGCCACGCTCGAGATCACCGTCGGCAAGCGGGTCTTCCGCACCGCGCTGCCCTTCTCGTCGCTGGCGGAGCAGGCGGTTGCGGCCGCCCGAACCGGAGGCGTGCCGCTCTCGGTCGTCCCCACCCGGCCGGCGGCGCCCGTGCCTGCCGCGGACCCCGGGGGCGGCGGGTTCCAGATCACCGCCTTCGTCAAGGACTGGGGGCCGATCTTCCTGATGGCCGCCCTCGTGGCCGTGGCCGCCCTGGCCGTGCGGCAGGTCGGCGGCGCCCGCTTCAAGAACCGGGTCCGGCCCGTGAGCTCGGTGACGCGCTTCGACGAGGTGGCCGGGATCGACGAGATCCGCGACGAGGTCACCGAGATCGCCGACTTCCTGCGCGACCCGGAACGCTACGAGCGCCTGGGCGCCTCCCTGCCGCGGGGCATCCTGCTGCACGGGCCTCCCGGCACCGGCAAGACGCTGCTGGCCCGCGCCGTCGCCGGCGAGGCCGGGGTGCCCTTCTTCAGCGCCTCGGGCTCCGAGTTCGTCGAGGTGTACTCCGGCCTCGGCTCCCGTCGGGTGCGGGCGCTCTTCGCCGCCGCCCGCAAGGCCGCCCCCGCGGTCGTCTACATCGACGAGATCGACGCCGTCGGCGCGGCCCGCACCGGTCATGCCTCGGGCGGTGAGCGCGAGCAGACGCTCGATCAGCTGCTGGCGGAGATGGACGGCTTCGAGACCGATCCCAGCCGGCCGGTGGTGGTGCTGGCCTCCACCAACCGCCTCGCCGACCTGGACCCCGCGCTCGTGCGCTCGGGCCGCTTCGACCGCAAGATCGCGGTCGGCCTGCCGGGGCGGGACGCGCGGCGCGCGATCCTCGACGTGCACACGCGCGAGCGTCCGCTGGCGCCCGGCACCCCGCTCTCGGAGGTGGCCGCCTTCACCGCCGGCCTGGCCGGAGCGGACCTGGCCGCCCTCTGCAACGAGGCCTCCTTCGAGGCCGTCCGCGCCGGCCGCGACACCATCGGCCTCGGCGACTTCCGGCGCGCGTTGATGCGCCTGGCGGCCGGGCCCGAGCGGCGCCACAGGGTGCTGAGCGACGAGGAGCGCCGGCTGGTCGCCTACCACGAGATCGGGCACGCCCTGGCCGGGCACCTGCTCCCCCGCTGCGACCCGGTGGAACGCGTCACCGTCATCTCCCAGGGCCAGGCCCTCGGCGTCACGATCACGCTGCCCACCGAGGACCGCTTCCTCGTCACCCGCCAGGACTGCCTGGAGCGGCTGACGATGCTGCTCGCCGGGCGGGCCGCCGAGGAGCTCTTCTTCGGCGAGCAGACCTCCGGCGCGGCCGACGACCTCGCGCGCGCCGGCACGCTGGCCAGGCGGATGGTGGAGGAGTTCGGGATGGGCCAGGCGACCACGCTCGCCAGCCTCGCGGCCGCGGCGCCCGAGGGCGCGTCCGGCAGCGAACGGTCCGAGCGCGAGTCGCGCGTGCTCCTGCAGCAGGCCTACGAGCGGGCCCGGACGCTGCTGGTCGACAACGAGCCCCTCGTGCGCCGGGCAGCCGAGCGGCTGCTGGAGGCCGAGGCGCTCGACCGCGCCGAGGTCGAGACGCTGCTCGGGCCGCGTCCGGTGGGCTCCAGGCTGCTGCTGGCCGCCGACGCGACCGGAGGCGCCGCCGAACGCTGAGCACGATCCGGCGGGGGCCGCCGCCGGAAGCCGGCGGGGCTCGCCCCTCGCTCGAGCTGTCATCGGCGCACCTGCTCCCGGGCGGGGCGCTGCGGCGCCGGCACGCACCGGCGCGGCCGGCCGTGCCGGCGAGTTGGCATGCCGCTTTGGCATACCTCGTTGGCATGGCAGATCCTGGGTGTCGTCCGAATGGGGCTGTGATGGCACTGTCCATCGAAATGGCCATTTGA
>JAWVEW010000043.1:0-4726 GCA_033856495.1 Miltoncostaeaceae bacterium
CTTCATGATCACGCCATCCGTGCACAACCAGGTGGAGCTCGCCGGGCGGCTGCTGGACGCGCTGAAGGCGGCGGGGGTTCCGCGGCTGGTGCGGCTGTCGGCGATCGGCGCCGAGTGGGAGACCCCGCCCATCTTCGTCCGCGAGCACACGGCGACGGAGGCCCAGATCGCGGCCTCGGGGATCCCCGCCACCGTCCTGCGGCCGAACAGCTTCATGACCAACTTCATCCAGTTCACCCCCCCGGACCCGGAGGGGAACATCCGCCTGCCGTTGGGCGACGCCGGCGTGAGCCTCATCGATGCCCGCGACGTCGCCGACGTCGCGGCGCACGTCCTGACGACGGATGGGCACGTTGGGAAGGCTTACACGCTCACGGGGCCGGCGCCGGTGACGGTGGGCGAGGTCGCGGCGACCATCGCCGAGGTCGCGGGGCGGCCGGTCACGTACGTCGACATGCCCGAGGAGGCGATGCGCCAGGGGCTGCTCGGCTTCGGGCTCCCCCAGCCGATGGTCGACGGGATGATGGACCTCTGGGAGACGAACCGCTCGGGCGCCACGGCGTTCGTGACCGACGCGGTCCAGGAGCTGACCGGCCGGCCCGGGCGGAGCTTCGCGGAGTTCGCCCGCGACCATGCGGGGGCCTGGCGACAGGCCTGAGCGGGGCGGGGACGGCTACGGCGCCGGCGTGAGGCCGTGGCGCCGCATCACGGCTGCGACGGCCCCGACGTCGGGCGGGCCGCCGGCCGCGGCCTGGAGCACCGCCGCGATCTCGCGGAAGTAGCCGGGGCCGAGGATGCCGGGGGTCACGATCGCGAGGGCCCTGGCATCGGCGTCGTGGGCGTTGTCGAAGCGGTGGACCGCGCCGCGCGGGATGCACAGGGCGTCGCCGGGACCGATCTCGGTCGGCACGCCCGCGACCGTCATCGTCAGCACGCCCCCGAGACCGTAGACGGTCTCCTCGTAGCCGTCGTGGCTGTGCGCCGCCGGCACCCTCGCCCCGGCGGCGACGTCGAACTCGAAGATCGCGACCGACCCTCCGGACGCCCCACCCTCGACGAGGAACCGGATCGCCAGCCCCCCGATCCTGATCTCCTCACTCGCGCTCGCAGCCATGCATTCTCCCGCCGTCGACGACGATGCGCCCATCCATATAGCACCCGCCCGGGGGGTGCTACGCTGTGCTACATGGATCGCGTCGGCGTGCGGGAGCTGCGTCAGAACCTGAGTGTCTACCTGCGCAGGGTCGTCGCCGGGGAGACCCTGGAGGTGACCGAACGGGGACAGCCGGTCGCGCTGCTGACGCCCGTCGGCGCCCGCGAGGATCCGCTCATGCGGCTCGTGGCCGCCGGCAGGGCGAGCCCGCCGGAGCGCGCCCCCGCGGATCTCGGACCCCCGATGAAGCGCGCGCGCGGGCTCAGCGCCGCCCTCGCCGAGGAGCGGGCGGAGCGGTGACCGCCGGGGCGCTCGCGTACCTGGACTCGTCGGCGCTCGTCAAGTTGGTCGTCGAGGAGGCCGAGAGCGGCGCCCTCGAAGCGGAGCTCGGCCGCTGGACGCGCTGGGTGACGAGCGCCCTCGCCGGGGTCGAGGTCCGCCGGGCGGTGCGTCGCAGCCACGACGAGCCTGCGGTGCGCGAGCGCGCCGAGGCGGTCCTCGGGGCCTGCGCGCTGCTGGCCGTCGACGCCCGTGTGTTCGGCCGCGCGGCGACGCTCGAGCCGACGCGGCTTCGCGCGCTCGACGCGATACACCTGGCGAGCGCGCTGGAGCTCGGCGCCGACCTCGGCGCCTTCGTCGCCTACGACCGCGATCTGGTCGCTGCGGCCCGGCGGCAGGGGCTGGAAGCGCTCAGTCCCGCCGGGTAGCGCCCTCAGCGCGCGCGCAGGAGCCCCAGCAGGTCGCGCGCCGCCATCTCGAGCACGAACCGCTCGCCGTCCTCGCGCGAGCGTCCAAGGTCGCCGAGCGCGGACACGCGCAGGTCGAGCTCCAGCGCGGCCAGCCGCACCAGGGCCCGCGACGCGGCCCCGGGGGGCAGGGCGCGCCCCTGCTCGATCGCCTTCTGGGCCGGGTACCCCCTGGCGCCCGTCAGCCGCTCCAGCGCCTCCGGGGTCGCCTCGACGCCCAGCGCCTGGGCGGCGGCGAGGGTGCGGAAGTGCCGGGCGAGCCCCATCTGGATCACGATCGGCGCCGTCGGGTCGCCGCCTCCCGCGAGGTCGGCCAGCAGATCGAAGGCCCGCGCGGCCTCCCCTCCCGTGATGGCGTCGGCGAGCTCGTAGGTGCGGGCCTCGGGGGCGGCGAGCACGAGCGCCTCGACCATCTCGCGATCGACGGGGGCGTCGCCGGCGCAGGCCGCGAGCTTTCCAGCCTCCTGGCTCAGCGCCATCGCGTCCTCCCCCACCCGGCGGACCACCTCGCGCGCCAGCGGCTGGGAGATCTGCCCGCCGTGGCGGTGCACCTCCCCCACCAGGTGATCCGCGAACCAGCGCGCCCGGTCGCCGCGCTTGGCCTTCGGATCCGGGCCGAAGTGCAGCACGTCGCCGACGGCGCCCACCGCGGCGAGGAGCCGTTGGAACGGCGCACCGGTCGAGACCAGCGCGAGGCAGGTGGCCGGGTTGGGGGCGGCCAGGTAGCGGACGAGCGGCGCCGCCTCGTCGGCCTTCCACTCGTCGGCCTCGCGCACGATCACCAGCCGCAGCCCGCCGAAGGACAGCGCCTCGCAGGCGCCGACGACCTCGGTCGCGGGCACCAGGCCGGCGCTCAGCTGGTCCGGGGGCATCCCCGACTCGGCGAGGGCACGGGTCGAGAGCCGGGCGACCGCCCGCTCGATCTTGGGCCTGTCCTCGCCCCAGATCGCGTAGGCGGGCTTGAGGGGCTCGCGCGCCTGGCTCACGGCCGCCGATCGTAGCCGAGCGCGGCCCTCGCCCGGGCCGCGCCCGCGCCGGCCGAGACGCCCAGATCGCCCGAGCGGTCGGTGCGCAGCACGCGCACGCCGGCCGCCGCCAGAGCGTCGAGCGTCGCCGGCGCCGGGTGTCCGTAGGCGTTGCGGGCGCCCACCGAGATCAGGGCGAGCGCAGGCCGCAGACGGCGCAGCAGCGCCGGCAGGGCGGGGTCGTCGGAGCCGTGGTGGGACACGACCAGCACGTCCACGGGCGGGATCGCGAGGCCGCCGAGGAGATCGCCCTCGGCGTCGGCGGGCAGCAGCGCCGCGAGCGGGCCCGCCGAGGCAACGAGCACCAGGCAGCCGCGGTTGGGATCGGTAGCGGCCGGGGCCCCCGCCAGGGGCCAGAGGGCGCGCAGCCGCCACGCTCCGACCGCCACCTCGCCGCCGGCGGCCAGCGTGCGCACGGGCGTCCCGCGCATCCGCGCCGCGCGAAGCGCCCGGCGCGCCGCCGCCGGCAGTTCGGCGAGCGGGGGCCGCACCAGCGCGTCCACCGGAAGCGTCTCCACCACCGCCGCCGCTCCGCCGACGTGGTCGAGCGAGCCGTGGGAGACGGCGAGCGCGGCGAGCCGGCGCACGCCGGCGCGCCGAAGGGCCGCCAGCACCGGCGGCGGGTTCCCCGGGGGGCCGGCGTCGATCAGGGCCGCCGAGCCGTCCGGCGCCTGCAGGAGCACGGCCTCGCCCTGGCCGACGTCGAGGACCGTGAGCGTCGCGCTGGACGGCCAGCCCGGCCGCTCGCCGCGCGGCCAGGCGAGCGCGAGGGCCGCGAGGGCGGCGAGGGCGCCGATCGCCAGCGGCCGGCCGCGGATCCCGCGCGACGCCCGGGCCGGGCGCTGCCGCGCCGGGCGCCGCAGCCAGCGCGCGAGGAGCGGAACGCCCGCGGCCAGCGCGGCCAGCGGGAGCGCCGCCGGCGCCGGCAGCTCCACGGCCGCGCCCGGGATGGCCGCCGCCGCCCGCGCCATCACCAGCAGCAGCCCGGCGCCGAGGCCGGCGAGCCATGCGAGCGCGACCCCTGCGGCCGGGAGCAGCGCACCCGCGGCGACGCCGCAGAGCGCGACCACCACCACCGGGGCGGCGAGCGGCACCGCGACCACGTTCAGCGCCAGCCCCGCGAGCGAGAGGCGGCCGAAGCTCCAGACCAGCACCGGCGCCGTCGCGAGGCCGGCGCCGCCGGCGAGCGCGGCGAGCGAGGCCACCCGGCTCGGCAGCAGGCCGCGCAGCGGCCCCTCGAGGGCGGGCGCGATGGCGAAGAGGCCGACCACCGCGGCGAACGACAGCTGCAGGCCAGGGTCTCCGATCGCCCGCGGCTGCACCGCCAGCAGCGCCGCGAGGCCGACGAGCAGCAGGTGCCAGCGGTCGCGGCCGGCCGATCTCAGCTCGGCCAGCGCGCCGAGCGCCCCCACGACGCCCGCCCGCGCGACCGAGGCGCCCCCGTCGCAGGCCAGGCAGTAGGCCACCAGCAGCAGGGCCGCCAGACCGACCGCCGGCCGGCGCCCCACCCCCAGCGCCCGCAGCGCCGCCAGCGCGGCCAGCGCCACGACCGCGACGTTCTGGCCCGACACGGCGAGCAGGTGCCAGAGGCCGGAGTCCCGGAAGGCCTGCGCCGCCTGCTGCGATAGGCCGGCGCCACCGCCCAGCGCCATCCCGCGCACGAGCGCCGCCCGGTCCCCGGAGAGGCCCGCGGCCGCCGCGCCGCCGGCCCAGAGGCGCCAGCGGTCGCGCAGTCCGCGCAGGCCGCCCCGGCGGCCGACGATCCGGACCTCCGCCGCCCGCAGCGTTCCGGCGATTCCCTG
>JAWVEW010000044.1:0-8448 GCA_033856495.1 Miltoncostaeaceae bacterium
ACCGCCGCGAGCTCGCCCGTCTGGTCGGCGCCCGCTACTGGGGCCCCGGTCGGTTCACCGCGGCGCTCCGCGAGGCCGTCGACGAGGGTCGGGCGCGCCGTCTCTCGCGTGCGACCTTCGCCCCGCCCGGCGACCGGCCCTCCGGGGGCGAGGGAGCCTCGGAGGAGGAGTCTGCAGCGGCGGGCGACGGCGTGGCGGGACGCACGGGCGGCGACCGCTGATCCGGGGTCGTCGGGTACCCGCTCCGGGTTCAGGAAATGCCCGGGGTGCGCCGATAGAGAGGGTGTCGCCGCTCTCGCTCGTCGCCTGATCCCGCTGGGAGGCCGGGGCACGGTACCGGCTCGAGCGGTGGCGCCTTCCTGGCCCTGCGGGGAGTCGCTCGACTCCCCGCAGGCGGCGGGAGGCTCGCCGTCGGGCGGACGCAGTCAGGACCGCGGCGCCGCCACCGTCAGGAGGCCGCGATCGCCGGCCGGCGCCGCGCCCGGCGCCCGCGCGGTCAGAACCAGCCGGTAGCGCCCGACCAGCGTCGGAGCGCGCAGCGTGATGGCGTTCCGGCCGCGCCGGACGCTCGCCACCGTCCGCAGGGCCACCCGGGTGCCCCGCAGCAGCACGATGCTCGCCCGCGCCGACCGGTTGGCGAGGACGCGCACCAGGAGCCGGCGGCCTGGCCGGGCCGTCAGGCGCCGTGCGCTGAGGCGGGCGCGGAACGCCGCCGGGGCCGGTGGCACGGGCGGCACGGCCGTCGTCGGCCCGGGGGCGGGCGGCCCCGTTGATCCGATCCCCGGCGTCGGCGTCGGCGCCGGCGGCGGCGGCGGTGGTGGAGGGGGCGGCGGGTCGGCGTGAGGCGCCGTCGTCCGCGGCGGCGTGCACGGGATGAGGCCCGAGTCCATCGCCGGGTCGGCGCTGGAACGGAAGCTGAACGCGGCCCCGGTCGGGGTGAGGTCCAGGCGCAGGGCGCCGTACTGCCGGATGAAGACCGGCGCCCGCGGGTCCGTCACGAGCGGGCGCTGCAGGCCGCGGCCGCCGGTCCCGACGACGAACTCGGTCGTCCCAAGCGGGTGGGGCAGCCCATCCGGGTCCAGCGCCGGCCAGCGCTGGTAGTCGTGGTCGTGGCCGGTGAGGACGATGTCCACCCCGTACCTGCTCATCAGCTGCCACACGGGGGCGAGGCGGGCGGTCGAGCCCTCCTCGCCGACGTTGAAGAGCGGGTGGTGGAAGAACGTCAGCGTGCAGGCGCCGGCGCTCCGCGCCAGGTCCGCCGCGAGCCAGTCGTACTGGGCGCTGCCGGGCGTCATGCCGCCCGAGGAGTTCGAGTCGAGGCTGACGAAGTGCCAGCCGCCGGCGTCGAAGCTGTAGTACGCAGGCGCCTGGCCCCAGTACCCGAAGTACCCGCGCGCGTCGCCGTCGATCGAGTACTCGTGGTTGCCGATGGTGGGGGCGGTGATGGCGCGGAAGCGGCCGTACAGGGTCGGGTCCCCGTCGCCGTAGAAGTTGTCGAACTCGGTCGCGGTCCCGAACTGGTAGACGTCGCCGAGGTAGAGGAAGAGGTTGGGGTTCCAGGAGGCGACCAGGTCGACGACCGCGGCGCTCGAGGGCTCGCCGCTCGCCCCGTCGCCGACCGCGGCCACCACGAGCGGCGCGCCCGGGGCGGGCGGGGTGCCGGCGGTGGGCGCCCACTGCGGCCGCGGCGGCGTCGGGGGCTGGCTGCTGGAGATCCGCGCGCCGAGCATCGTCGGCGGCGGGGAGAAGTCGTCGGTCATGACCGCCTGCATGCCGATCTCGTGACGGCCGGTCGCGAAGCGTCCGGGGTCGAGCGTGAACCCGTAGGTGCGGGGCACGATCGCGGGCACCGCGGCGAAGTCGCTGAGGACGTACTCGTCGTCGACCGTGAAGACCGCGCGCTGGATCGAGGGCGCCGCGCCCTGCGTCGCCACCGTTCCGGCGACGAGGGCCGGGCCCCTGAGCCGTGAGTCGGCGACGGGGCTCGTGATGCAGACGGTCACCGAGTAGACGCCGGTCGGCGCCGCGCTGGTCGTGCAGACCGGCGGCCCCGGAACCGGGTCCGCGGCCAGCGTCAGGCTCGCGGCGGCCACGCCGCCGAGCAGCGCCAGGGCGCCGGCGGCGCAGGCCAGGCGGGCGCGACGGGTCCTGCGGACCGGCAGCCGTTCCATTCCCATCCTCGCGACCGTGCCTGGATTGGGGGGCCGTTCGAATCCTGACCGCGGCCGGCGATCGGGGCACCTATCCGTCCGACCGGTTCGCCGGCTCCGGACGGGGAGGCCCATCCCGGCGACGGAGCCCCGGAGGCGCCCTGCGAAGGGACGGTGCGGGAGGGCGCACCCCGCTCGGGCGTCGTGCGAAGGATCCCTCGTTCGGGGGGCTCGCACCGGGAAGGCGTTTGAGACGCTCGCGCGACATCCGACAGGGGGACCACGTGACAGCACAGACATGCCGGCGATGGATCGCCGCCTCGGTCGCCGCGCTCGGCCTGACCGTCGTCACGGCCGCCGTCGCCACCGCCGAGAGCCCCGGCCAGGCGCCCGTCTCCGCTGTCGGCTCTGCCGCCGCCGCCCCCGACCAGTACATCGTCGTGCTTCGGCCCGGCTCCGGGCCGGCGGCGCGAGGAGCGGCCCGCCAGTCGGCGCTGCGCGTCGGCGCGCGGATCCGCCACGACTACTCGAACGCCCTCGAGGGGTTCGCGGGCACGCTGCCGGCGGCCGCGGTCGAGGCGCTGCGGCGGAACCCGAACGTCGCGTCCATCGAGGCCGACCAGACGTTCACCGTCGCGGACATCGAGTCCCCCGCCACCTGGGGTCTCGACCGCATCGACCAGCGCACCCTCCCGCTGTCGAACAGCTACAGCTACGCCGCCACCGGCGCCGGCGTCACCGCCTACATCATCGACACCGGCATCCGGTACTCCCACGCCGAGTTCGGCGGGCGGGCCGTCACCGGCTTCGACGCCGTCGACGGCGGCAGCGCGGACGACTGCAACGGTCACGGCACCCACGTCGCCGGCACCGTCGGCGGCTCCGTCTACGGCGTGGCCAAGAGCGTGAACCTCGTGGGCGTGCGGGTTCTGGACTGCCAGGGCAGCGGCACGACCTCCGGCGTCATCGCCGG
Source organism: Miltoncostaeaceae bacterium (assembly GCA_033856495.1). GTDB lineage: Bacteria > Actinomycetota > Thermoleophilia > Miltoncostaeales > Miltoncostaeaceae > JAWVEW01. The sequence continues at coordinate 3,124 of JAWVEW010000044.1, forward strand.
CATCGACTGGGTGACGGGCAACCACCAGGCGGGCCAGCCGGCCGTCGCCAACATGAGCCTCGGCGGCGGGCCGTCCTCGGCGCTCGACACCGCCGTGCGCAACTCGATCGCCGACGGCGTCACCTACGCCATCGCCGGCGGCAACGACAACACGAGCGCATGCAACTCCTCACCGGCGCGGGTGGGCGAGGCGATCACGGTCGGCGCCACCACCTCCGCCGATGCGCGAGCCTCGTTCTCGAACTACGGCACCTGCCTGGACCTGTTCGCGCCGGGCTCGTCGATCACCTCGGCGTGGCTCACGAGCGACACCGCCACCAACACCATCAGCGGGACCTCGATGGCCACGCCGCACGTCGCCGGCGCCGCAGCCCTCATCCTGCAGGGGACGCCGTCGGCGTCGCCGGCCGCAGTGCGCGACGGGCTCGTCAACCAGGCCACCGCCGGCGTCGTCACGAACCCGGGGACGGGCTCTCCGAACCGCCTGCTCTCCACCCTCACGGCGGTGCCGCCGCCGCCCCCGCCGCCCGGGGTGTGCAGCGGCCTGCCGGAGCAGTTCACGGGCTCGCTGTCGGGCAAGAACGACGCCGACATCATCCCGAACGGCACCTACTACCAGGCCGCCGCGGGCATCCACCGCGGGTGCCTCGACGGGCCGGCCGGCGTCAACTTCGACCTCGCGCTGTACCGGTGGAGCGGCTCCAGGTGGGTGCGCGTGGCCGTGAGCGAGGTCAGCGGCCCGGACGAGAGCATCACCTACAACGGGACGGCCGGGTACTACTACTGGCGGGTCTACTCGTCCTCCGGCAGCGGCAGCTACATCTTCGGGATGCAGCGCCCCTAGAGCTCTTCCTGGGCGCGGAGGATCTGGAACCGAGGGGGTGCGGCCGGGCGGGCCGCACCCCCAGGCTGCGCCGCGGCCCGGGTCATGGAAGACTGCCCGGCGCGTGAGCGACGATGCGCAACTGATCGCGGCGCTGCGTCGCGGCGACGAGGTGGCCTTCGCGGACATCGTGGATCGCTGGGGGCCGGGCCTCCTGCGGGTGGCGCGGATGTACGTGCCGAGCCACGCCGTCGCCGAGGAGGTGGTGCAGGAGACCTGGATCGCCGTCCTGCGCGGCCTCGACCGCTTCGAGGGTCGCTCGCCCCTGCGGACCTGGGTGTTCGGCATCCTCCTCAACCTGGCGCGCACGCACGGCCGCCGCGAGCGGCGGTCGCTGCCCTTCGCGGCGCTGCGGCGCCGCTTCGAGGACCGCGGCGGCGAGGCGGCGGTGGACCCGGAGCGCTTCCAGGGCCGCGGCGACGAGCGCCCCGGCTGGTGGGCGCTGCCGCCCGCCCGCTGGGCCGACCCGGACGAGCGGCTGCAGGCGGCGGAGACGCGCGCGGTGCTCGCCGCGGCGATCGACGGGCTCCCCGTGCGCCAGCGCGAGGCGCTGGTGCTGCGCGACGTGCTGGGCCTGTCCGCGGAGGAGACATGTACGGTCCTCGGCACGACGGACGGCAACCAGCGGGTCCTGCTCCATCGCGCGCGGGCGAAGGTGCGGGCGACCCTCGAGCAGCACCTGAGCGGTGGGGGGGCGGCGGCGTGACCACGGCCGGGGGCCTCACCTGCCGCGAGCTGGTCGAGCTGGTCACCGACTACCTGGAGAACCGCCTCTCCGTCCCGGCGCGCGCCAGCTTCGAGGAGCACCTGGCCAGCTGCAACGGCTGCCAGGCCTACCTCGAGCAGATGCGCCTCACGCTCCGCGCCCTCGGGCGCCTGCCGGAGGAGCGCCTGTCGGGTCAGGCGCGCGAGGCCATGCTGATCGCGTTCCGCGACTGGCGCGCCGGCCGCGCGTAACGACGGGCGGCGCCTCCGCACCCCCGGGCGAGCGGCGAGCCGCCGCCCCAGCCACACGCACAGGAGGGTCGCCATGCTCTGCTTCATGACCCATCGGCGCCTCAAGCCGGGGAGCTTCGAGGCGTTCCGCAAGGCGTGGGAGCCCGACGAGATGCCGCCGGGCCTGCGCGAGCGCGCCTTTCACGTCCGCTCGCTGTCCGACCCGAACGAGATCGTCTCGTTCGGTCTCGCGGACATGGCGGTGGAGGACCTGCCCGCCTTCCGCGATGCGCACGGCGGGGCCGAGGCCGAGGCGCGCCGGCAGGAGCGGATGGCCCCCTACGTCGAGTGGACCGGCATCGACGGCATCTTCGAGGTGGTGGAGGAGCTCGTCGTCGGGGAGTGACGCTCGGGCAGGTCGCGCCGTCTGCCGATGCAGGTGAGGTGATGCGGCCCGCGCGCCACCCCCGGCGGCTGCGCGCCGGCGCTGCGCTGGCGGCGATGGCGGCGGCGGCGCTCGCGCCCGCAGCGCTCCCCGCCCCGCCCGCGCCGCCGACGGGGCCCGGCGCGCGGGCCTGCCCGATCTTCCCGGCGACCAACGTCTGGAACCGCCCGGTCTCGTCGCTGCCGGTCGCCCCGGGATCGGCGGAGCTGATCCGGGCGATCGGGCTCGACGCCCCGCTGCACCCGGACTTCTCGAACCAGGGGCGCTACGGGATCCCGTACACGGTCGTGGGGGCCGGCGTTCCCCGTTCCCGGGTTCGCTTCGACTACGCGGACGAGTCGGACCGGGCGCCCTATCCGATCCCTCCGCATCCCGGGATCGAGGGCGGCTCGGACAGACACCTGTTGATCGTGGACCGATCCGACTGCAAGCTCTACGAGCTGTACGCGGCGCGTCGCGCGGGCGGACGCTGGACCGCCGGCTCGGGCGCGGTCTGGCGGCTGACCTCCAACCGGCTGCGCCCGGACGGCTGGACGAGCGCCGACGCCGCCGGGCTGCCCATCCTTCCCGGACTCGCCCGCCACGACGAGGTGGCGGCCGGCGCGATCCGCCACGCGCTGCGCTTCACCGCCCCGCGCACGGCCCGCGCCCACCTGTTCCCCGCCCGCCACGATGCGGGCGAGTCCGCGGCCGGGCTGCCGCCGATGGGGCTGCGGGTGCGGTTGAGGGCCTCGGTGGACATCTCCCGTTTCGGCCCGCAGGCGCGGGTCGTCCTGCGGGCGCTCAGGACCTACGGCATGATCCTCGCCGACAACGGCTCGCCCTGGTACGTGACGGGCGCGCCGAGCGCCGGCTGGGACGACGACGACCTGCACGGGCTCGGGCGCATCACCGGCGCGGACTTCGAGGTCGTCGATACGCGGCGGCTGCACAACGGCTGACCGGCGGACTGACGGGTCCCCTCAGGTGATGCCGCCGCGGTGGGCCGTGGTCGCGGCCTCGGTGCGGTTGGTCACCCCGAGCTTGCGGTAGACGTTCGAGAGGTGGAACTTGATCGTGTGGGGGCTGAGCCGCAGCCGCCGCGCGATCTGCCGGTTCGAGCGGCCGTCCACCAGCAGGCGCAGGATCTCCAGCTCCCGGGCGGTGAGGAGGTGGCGGTCGTGCCTGGGCGCGAGGCCCTCGCGGCGCGGGCGCTCGGGCAGGTCGACCGTCGTGGCGCGCGCGCCCGCCAGCCGGCGGACCGCGGCGCCGAGGTGCAGCGGGCTGATCGTCTTGACCAGGTACCCGGCCGCCCCCCGGACCTCGGCCTCGCGGACGTCCTCGGCGTCCTCGAACGCCGACAGCACGATCGCCGTGACGCCCGGGCGGCGGGCGCGCAGGGCGCTGAGGGTGGAGAGGCCGTCGCCGCCCGGCATGCGCAGGTCGAGCAGGACCGCGTCGACGTGCAGCCGGTCCACGAGCGCGAGCAGCGCGCCGCCGCTGCGCGCCTCGCCGACGACCTCGATGCCGCCGTCGCGCTCCAGCGCCCGCCTGATGGCGGCGAGCATCAGCGGGTGGTCGTCCGCGATGGCGACCCGCAGCGGCCTGGTCCCGGCGATGCTGGCTCCCCTCCCGTGGCCCGCGGGACGGGGAGAGCGCCGCGCGCCGCGTCAGCGCCCGCCTTCACCCGGGGTCTCTTGCGAAAGGTCCTTTCGCCATCGCGCCGCCGACGCCTGCCGGGGCTGCCGCATGTCCAGGCGGCCCGCATGGACTCCGGTTCCGATGATGCGCACGGTGATCGTCGGCGGCGGCATGGTCGCGCTGGCGCCTGCACGGCTCCCATCGCTGGAGGACGCCGGCGTGCTGGACGAGGTCGCAGCGCCGGCCGGGACATCGCGCGGTGGCCCACGGCGAGAGCGTGGTCGACCTCCAGCGGGAGGGACGGCCGGGTGGTGGGCGTGGTGACGAGCGGGCCGGGGGGCGAGGCGCGGCTGCCGCCGGGCCTCGACGCCTTCAAGCGCAGCCTCGCCCGCCTGCTGCCCGAGGCCGAGGCGGCCGTGGCCGCGCTCACCTCCGAGACGGGCGTCGCAGCGGGCGTCGGCCCTGGCGACGCGCACGCGCTGGCCCGGGCGATCGTGCAGCACCCGGACGATCCCGACGCGGCCTGCTGCACCTATGAGTTCTGGCGGGCGCCCCTGATCCGGCCCTACGAGGCGAACGACCCGGCCGGGCGGCGCCCGGTGGGGGTGGGGGCGGCCGAGCGCCCGGCCGCGGAGCGCTGGCCCCCGGTCGAATAGGTCGAGGGTCGCCGGCTCAGGGTCCGGCGCGCTCCTGGAGCAGGGCGTCCCAGAAGGCGAGCTCGCAGGCCTGCAGCGTGCGTGCGGCCCAGCGCGCCCGCGTCGCCGAATCCCCCTCCTCCAGCCCTTCGCCGAGCACGGCCAGCGCGCTCCGGCGCAGGGCCGGCGACGGCTCGGCGAAGAACCGGAAGAAGCCGAGCGCCTCGTCGTCCAGCCCGTAGCGGGCGCGCAATGCCTCTCCGGCGCGGGCGCAGTTGGCGCCCCAGACGTCCAGGTTCACGAGCAGGGCGAGGGCGGCATCGGCGCGGGAGCCGTTGAGGGCCAGCCAGGCGAGGAACGACGGGTAGGCCTGAACCCCGGGTGACGGCTCGTATGCGGCGAGCCAGGCCTCGTCTGCGCCGAGGGCCGCGCAGAGCGGCGCAAGCCGTACGAGCGCCTCCCCCTCGCCCCGGGCGAGCGCGAGGAAGAGGTCGCCGGCGGGCGGCGCCGGGAACCGGGCCGCGAGCTGCGCGAAGCTGCGCCGGTCGCTGGCGATGATGGCCCGCTGCGCGCCGGCGAACTCGCGCAGGCGCTCGCGCTCCACGGCCCCGGCCTCGAGCGCCGCCACGAAACGGTGTGAGCGGATGGCCCGCTCGACCTCCGCGACATCCGCTCGAAGGACCTCGACGACGTCCTCGATCGTCGACGACCGGTCCACGCGTCAGCTCGTCCTGGGCGCCCGCACGGGGTGCCGCGGCGCGGCGCGCCGGCGTCCGCCGGGTGCCTGGCGCGCCTGCCGCCGGGCC
>JAWVEW010000045.1:0-2785 GCA_033856495.1 Miltoncostaeaceae bacterium
CGAGCGGGCGGCCGAGGTGACGGGCGTGGAGGCGGGGACGATCCGCCGGCTGGGGGAGGAGTTCGCCACCTCCCAGCCCTCGCTGCTGCGCGCCGGCGTGGGCGGGCAGCGCCACTCGGGCGGCCCGCTCGCCTACCGCACGCTCGCCTGCCTGCCGGCGCTCGCGGGCTCCTGGCGGCACGAGGGCGGCGGCTTCTCGTACATCCCGCTGAAGGTGGCGCGAGCGGTGGGCTGGATCCACCTGCGCCGCCAGGACCTGCGGCCCGGCCCGGTCCGCGAGATCAACATGTCCGCGCTGGGGGACGCCCTCACCGACCCGCAGCTGGCGCCGCCGGTGAAGGCGCTCGTCTGCTGGAACAGCAACCCCGCCGGCGTCGCGCCCGACCACGCCCGGGTGCTCGCCGGGCTCGGACGGGAGGACCTCTTCTGCGTCGTCCTCGAGCAGTTCATGACCGACACGGCCCGCCACGCCGACGTCGTCCTGCCGGCGACCACCCAGCTCGAGCACCTGGACGCCGTGTTCTCCTGGGGCCACCACTACCTGACCTACAACCAGCCGGCGATCGCGCCCATCGGCGAGGCGCAGGCCAACACGGAGATCTTCCGCCGTCTCGCCGCCCGTCTGGGGCTGAGCGATCCCTGCTTCGCCGAGAGCGACGAGGAGCTGCTCGCGGCCGTGCTGGCGGGCGGCGAGGGGCGCGTCGACGTCGCCGCGCTCCGCTCCCGCGGCTGGGCGAAGATCGACCTGGGCCAGGGGCCGGCGCCGCACGCCGAGGGCGGCTTCGGCACGCCGAGCGGCAAGCTGCTCTTCCGCTCCGAGGGTCTGGCCGCCCGCGGCCTCGATCCCCTGCCCGCCTACGACCCGCCGGCCGAGCTGGCCGACGCCGGGCTCGCCGAGCGCTTCCCGTTCGCCCTGCTCACGCCCAAGACCCACTTCTTCCTGAACACGACCTTCGCCAACCCGGCGCGCCAGCGCCGGCGCCAGGGCAGGCCCTTCGTCGCGGTGCACCGCGACGACGCGCGCCGGCTCGGCATCGTGGACGGCCAGGAGGTGCGGGTGTGGAACGACCGCGGCGCCTTCGTCGCGTCGGCGCAGGTGGGCGATGACGCGCGCCCGGGGGTGCTGGTGGCCCCGTGGGGATGGTGGGGCCGCGACCTCTCGGACCGGCTCGGGCCCCAGGTCACGACGCCGCAGCGCGTCACGACGCTCGGCGGCGGCGCGACCTTCTACGACAACCGCGTCGCGCTCGCCGCGGTCTCCGGCGCAACGGGCGGCGCCGGCGGCTGACCCCCTGCTGGTGAGCCGCTGCAGCAGGAGGTCCAGGTGCACGCGCTCGCCCGGCCGATCGTGACTCCCCGCGTCTCGGGACGGGGCGCCTGGGCGGCGGCGGCGGCCGCGCGGGCCGCCGCGGGGGCGTCCTGACCTGGGCCGGCGCCGGCCGGCTGTCGTTCGACGCGAGGCTCGCCGCCGCTCAGACCTCGTAGCCAAGCTCGGCCAGCAGCGCGCCGGCCTCGCCGGCGAAGGCGGCGCGCTCCTCCGCGCTCATCTCGCTGCGCCAGCGGCCGATTCGCGTCGCGTCGGGCGGGGTGCTGGTGAGGCGGTGGTTGTGCAGCCGCTCCTCCTTGCTGATCAGCACCGAGCCGTCCGGACGCAGCCACGTGGTCACCTCGCCGAGGCGGCGGCGGGCGCCCTCGTGGGAGCGGAGCATGGCCGGATCGAACGACAGCTCCAGCACCTCCGCGACGCGGCGCAGCTCCGATTCCGGGTCCACCACGAGGCGCTCGTAGCGGACCTCGGTGTAATGCCGGCAGCGTCTGCCCGCGTCGCGGCAGCCCTCGACCGTGAGGCGCCAGTGGCGGGCGAGGTCGACGATCTCGGTTCCGGCCGCGAACCAGAGCGGACGCACGGACAGGGCGACGTCCCGGCCGTCCCGGATGATGTGCACGATCCGGGCCTCGGGAAGCAGCGCGGAGATCGCGTCCGGGCGGAGGCTGTGCCCGGGCGACTTGTCGCCTCCCCGCCCCTTGCCGTGGCCGGCCGAATAGAGCCGATAGAAGGCGCGCACGCCCCCGGCCAGGTCGAAGGGGTGGAGCCGGCCGACGGCGTCCGCGTACTCGGCGGGGTCGAGACCGCAGTCGGGGAAGGTGGCGTGGCCGGTCACCAGCGCCACGAGGTGCGCCGCCTGGTCCGGGCCGGCGGGAAGCGCGGCCGCGGCGGGCACCCATCCCGTTTCGGCGGGGATCGCGAGGTCCGGATGGGCGTCCAGCATCAGCCGCAGGAGGGTCGTTCCGGAGCGGCCGACGCCCACGATGAACGGCATCGGCGGCGCGTGCCCTGCGGGAGGCTGCGCTCCGCCGGCCGTCACGGCGCGAGCCTATCGGCGGCCGGGAGCGCCGGGCCCGAAGCGGTTGACCCGATTCCGGCGCGGGTCCATCGTCAGTGGGTTGAACCGACGCCGACCGGCTCGTCGAAGGAGACGGCATGACCTGGATCCGCCCCCGCCGCGCGCTCGCCGCCGCAGGTCTCGCCGCCGCGGCGCTCGCACTGCCGTCGCTGGCATCGGGGACCGGCGGGCCCGGGGAGGTCCCCTCGACGGCGACCTTCGTGGTCGTGACGCCGGGCCAGACCTGGGCGGGGAAGAGCTACGTCGACCTCGCCGGCGACTGGTGGCGCTGGGCGGCGCAGATCCCCTCGACGCTGAGCCCGGTCAGCGACCGCAAGGGCTTCCTCTGCCGCATCGGCCAGTCCGGCTCCTTCTTCTTCCTCGCCCAGAGCACCGGCGGG